>JBEIFU010000210.1:0-4749 GCA_040382295.1 Alphaproteobacteria bacterium | reverse complement strand
GGTGATTTGCCTTCTCGGCGCCGCCGCATGCGGCATTGTCGCGCTCGGTACCGAGCACGGAGGAACCACGTTCCTCATGGCGCTGGGTACCGGCGCCTTTCTGCTGTCCGCGCTTCTCCCGACGATCGTCGCCCCGCGCTTCGGCCAGTTCCTGCTTTTCGCTGTCGTCGCGATGACGTTCATGGGTGTGGGCGGAGGCGTGAAGGAAGACGTGTCGCTCTCCGACTGGTTCACGATCCTGCCATTCCTCCTGTTCGCCCTGCTGCTCAGCTTTCCGGACCTCTTGGTGGCGCTGTTCCGCGCGATGACCAGGTCAGGGCGCTAGCGCTTCCGCTTTTCAGCTATACCGCAGATACCCGAGCAGCGCCGTCATCACGCGCGCCTCAAGCTGGCGCTCACGCGTCTCTCCCGCAAAGCTGGCGCCATCGACCATGCCCTTGACGATGGAAAGAACGTCGAGCGCCGTCGTCGCAGTCGCAGGTCGCGCGATCATGTCCCTGTGCTCCTGCAGCAGCCGTCCGATGAGGGACAGGATGCGCTCGTCTGCTGCCTGCAGCTTCGGATCTGCCGGCAAGGTCGCCTCAAGATAGTCGAGCAGCCGCGCAAGTTGCGGTCGCGCCATCTGCTGCGCCACGCCAGCGTGCACGAGAAGGCCAAGCCGCTCCTCCAGTGTCTGTCCGCTGGTGGATGAGACAAGCGCCTCCATCATGTCACCAAGCTCCGTCTCCGCAGCGATGATGAGCTCGGCGAAGATCGCCGCCTTGTCCGGGAAGTACTGGTAGAGCGAACCCACGCTCACCCCCGCGCGTTCGGCGATGGCGTTGGTGTTGGCAGCCTCCAGCCCCTCGGCCTCCAGAATGCGAGCCGTGGCCTCGAGGATGGCCGCGTAGGTCTCGCGCGAGCGCGCCTGGAGCGGCTGTTTTCTTGGCTTTGCGTGTCGTTTGCGTGTCATGGCCGAATGCGAATTGTAAAAACAAGTAATAGCTCACATTATGATCCCATCGCCACCCCGGCAAGGAAAATACCGATGAACAGCCTCGAAGACCCTCGCATCGCCGCCGCTCTCGACAACCTGCACCGTCGCGCCGCACGCGACTGGATCGTGTTCGCCCGCGCCCCCTGCCGGGCGTCATCGCCAGCATGCTGGGCGGCAAGAGCCTGATGGAAGCCGCCAAGCCCTATTTGAAGGACGCCTATATCCCCATCGACCGCGAGCAGGGCCGGGCGCTCTACCAGTTCGCCCGGGCCCGCGGCGCCCGCCATATCGTGGAGTTCGGCGCCTCGTTCGGCATCTCGACGATCTATCTCGCCGCCGCCGTGCGCGACAATGGCGGCGGTACCGTGATCACGACCGAGATGGAGCCCGGCAAGATCGCCCGGGCCCGCGCCAACTGGTCCCACGCGGGCGTCTACAAGGAAATCGAGCTGCGCGAGGGTGACGCCCTCGAGACCTTGCGCGGCATCGAGCGCCCGATCGACATGCTCTTCCTCGATGGCTGGAAGGAAGCCTGCCTGCCAGTGCTGCAGTTGCTCGAGCCCGCGCTGCCTTCGGGGGCCTGCATCTTCTGTGACGACATGAAGGGCTTTCGCAAGACGCTCAAGCCCTATGTGAACTATGTACGTTCGAACCCCGAGCGCTATCTCTCCGTGGAACTGCCGCTGGGCGACGGGCTCGAATTTTCGGTAGTCGTCTAGCGGGCAGGGAAGGGCAAGCGATGACGCAACACGCAGACGCAGCCACCGTCCGCACCAACGCCTCGGGCCTGAGACGCTGGACCGACATCATCCTCGCGATCTCGCTCGCAGTGATGGTGATCTCGGGCCTCGGGCTCTTCGCCTGGCATGATGTACCGCAGGCCGAGGCCGCCACCGGCGCGTTCCTGGGCATCGACTACGAGGTATGGAGCCACGCGCACATCGTCTCGTCGATCCTGTTCACCGGCGCCGCTATCTCGCATCTGCGCCTGAACTGGAGGTTGCTGCTGCGCCACTTCAGCTCGAGGTAAGGCCGCACACCGCGACCTGCTCCGGGCAGGGCTGCAGGGATTGATGCCTGCAGCCCGGCTTGGATGGTTCAGATGACCTTGCGCAGAGCCGTCAGGAACGTATCGATTTCCTCGACAAGGCGCGACGATTCCCTCTCGAGTACGCCAACCGACTGCGTCAGGCTCGAGGCCGTAAAGTCCACGCTGCGAGCGATCTCGTTCGTCGCAGCCGTCTGTTCTTCCATCGCCGCCGCAATCGCCGTCGACGACGTCTCGATCTGCGTGACCGTCGAGCGCGTCTCGCTCAGCGAGGCTGCAACAAGGTTCACCGCCGACTGGATCTCGTTGATCTGCGCCGATATCTCGTCGGTTGCATTCGCCGTCTGGTTGGAGAGGTTCTTCACCTCCGATGCAACCACGGCAAAACCCTTGCCGACCTCTCCCGCACGCGCCGCCTCGATGGTGGCATTCAGCGCCAGCAGGTTGGTCTGTGCCGCCACCGCCCGGATCAGGTTGACGACGTCCGCGACCTTCGTCGCAGCCGAGATGAGCTTGCTCACTTCTTTGTCGGTTTCGGTCGCCTTGGCAACCGCCATGCGGGCTTCCTCCAGGCTCTTGTGAACCTGATGGTTGATTTCGCGGATCGACGCCGTGAGTTCCTCCGACGCGGCCGCAACGGTCTGCAGGCTGTTGGTCGAGGCCTGCGCCGAGTGTGTTGCTGGACCGGCACCGCCAAGCTGTCCCTGTAAGTCGGCCGCAGCGGACTTCAGGCTGACGGAAACCTGTCCCCCGGCCTCCTTGAACGCATCCGTCACCGTCGAGAATGAGGAAACCTTGTCCTCGAATGACTGCGTTGCACGATTGATCGAGCGCGCGCCATGCAGGAACGAGCCATGCATGCCCGCCTCGATCACGCGCCGGTAATAGATGCCCGAGCTGACCGAGTTGAGTGATGCACCCGCCTCGCGCACGAAAGCATCGGCACTGTCGGCGAAGTCGTTGATCGACCAGAGCAGTTCGCCCAGGCTTCCCGTCTCGGAGATCGGCATGATCCGCCGCTCAAGTTGCCCGTGCTGCATCGCCTTCAGCGTGCGGCACACATCGACCAGCCTTCGATCGAGGGCCAGGGCACCCAGACTGGTCGCCACAGTGGGAATCAGGGCCACCAGCAGCACCGCGCCCGCGAGGGGAAGGCCCGCAAACAGGAAGCAATAGACGGTCGCCGCTGCGATCAGTCCCGATGCAATCAGGCCAAGCCGGAACAGGTTAGAGGGAGAAGATAAAGCGGTCATAGTCCAGCCCCCTGGTCTTGAGTTTGTCGTGAAGCGTTTCATAGGCCCCCTGCAGACCGTCCTTGCGCCCGTTGCCGCGCTGCTCGATCGCGCAGAGCTCGTCATAGAGCGGCCGGATCGTGTCGCTGATGATGCGACGGTCCGGGACCCGGCGGTTCGAGTGATAGCCATTGACCTGTCCCGTTTCCGAGAACGACGGCGTCACATGCGCGAACACCCAGTAATGATCCCCGTTCATGGCGCGGTTCACGACATAGGCGAAGATCTCCTTGCCCGCTTCGATGCGCTCCCACAGCAGCTTGAAGATCGTGCGCGGCATGCCCGGGTGCCGGATCAGGCTGTGCGGCTGTTCGAGCGTATTGCCAAGTTCAAGATGCGAGATGTTGAGGAAGACACGGTTCGCATAGGTGATGCGTCCCTTGAGGTCTGTCTTGGTCACGATGACATCGCCCGGATCAAAAGTCCGCTCGTGTCCCGTCAGGGCGGGTGGATTGCGCATGGGAGGAGGTTCCCTGGTAAGGTCGGTTGCTCTTGGCCTTCACCGTCATCTCACCGAAGCTGCACGAAACACACGCAAGCGCCGAAGACATGACGGCAACCGCCATCTCAAACAAGTGTATGAGATTTGGACTTTCAAGCTTAAGCAAACCCTAATACAGCCTGCCCCAAGCGCTGAATAATTGCAGAAGTTCCGGGGCGCAGCGTTGGGTAAGTCTCGACAGAAATATGGTTGGGTGGCCTCAGCGACGCGCCACCCGTATATGTCGGACGCCGGACGACATCCGGCACGCGCGCCGCGCACGATCACCCTCCCAGGTCATGACAAGCACGCCGGCGCAGCGTTCCACATGGCCCGTGGCAGCAGGGCGGTGCAACCCCGCCTGAGACAGCGCGCGCCCGTGCCGGATGAGCAGAGGCCGCGGCGACGTGTCTTCTGTCTCGACGCGCGCCGGCGCCGTGTGCAGGACCCGCACACGCAGCTCCTGACGCAGGACATGCGCGCGACGATAACGGGGACGCAGTGAATAACTGTCGAACAGGTCGCTGCGCCACTGATGCTTGGACCATGTCATGGGTTGGTCACCGCCACCGCGCGCAGGCAAGGCAAGCATGATACTCACGACAAGGCACGCCAGCGCGCACGCAAAAGCAAGATGCAGGCGTCCCATCGCCAATCCCCATCATGTGGCCTGAAGTCCCCGTTCAGGCCGCTCCCAATGGGCAGAGCCTAACACGGGCCCGTCCGCCCTGTGAGGTGGAAACAGGCTTAAGGGGCGTGGTTAAGCACCCAGCCTCACTCCGCCGCCCCTTTGGCTGGAAGATAGAGTTCGCCGCCGGACTGCACGAATTTCTCGCGCATGTCGGCAAGACCCTTCTCCCGCTGCGCCAGCTTCGCCGCATGGTCGCGCACGTCCTGCGTGATCTTCATCGAGCAGAACTTGGGTCCGCACATCGAGCAGAAATGGGCCGTC
>JBEIFU010000209.1:0-4804 GCA_040382295.1 Alphaproteobacteria bacterium | reverse complement strand
GACATGCGCGCACCAACCGAGCAGCAACTCGACTTCGTGGTGTTCCTCGGTGACTTCATTTACGAAGTGCGCGGTGATCGCCCTGATGCAGACATGAAAAAGCCCGCGTGGCTGAAGGGTGCGGACGGTCGGGAGCGATCAGTGCCTGCCTTTCCTGATGGATCCGCCCCGTGGGAGCCAAGCGCATGGAACAGGCACGGTGGAGCAACGCACGCGGTCACGCTCGCCGACTATCGTTTTCTCTACAAGCTTTACCTCACCGATCCCAACCTGCAGGCAGCCCGCGCGCGCTGGCCCTTCATCTCAACATGGGATGACCACGAGTTCACGAATGACGGCTGGCAGTCGCATGACACCTATTTCGGCAAGGGCGGCAAGCCAGCTCAAAGACGCAAGGTTGCAGCGAACCAGGCATGGTTCGAATATGTTCCAGCCATGCTGTCCGGATGGCCGGGTTCCGGACGCGTCGCCGCGCCGGCCGAAGATTTCAAGTGGGTGGATGTGCAGGACAGCGCCTTCCTCGGACCTGACGTGGACTGGATTGATCCCAACGCCGACAACCGTCGCGCCCTCGAGTCGATGACAATCTATCGTTCGGTAAGATGGGGCAAGGGCCTCGAGATCGTGTTGACAGATAACCGCTCATACAAGTCTCCCGCCCCCATTCCGCCAGCAATTGATGGCCAGGCTCTACCAGCAGTCGACACGGCTCTCCTGCTCGACCAGGGACGAAGCGCCAATGGCGGCGAACCGCCGACCAAGATTCCCGGCACCGAGATCGACAATCCGCGCCGTGGCAGCCCACCCGGATCGGTACTGGGGCCGCGCCAGAAGCAGTGGTTCAAGGACGTCCTCAAGGCCTCGGATGCACGCTGGAAGATCTGGGCGAATTCTTTTCCGGCACTACCTGTCCGACTTGACCTCGGCAGCATCTGGTTCGCCGGTGTGAAGGATGCCAAGCTGGGGCTTGATGGCTGGAACGGCTATCCCTCGGAACTGACAGAGCTGATGACTTACGTGCGCGATGCGGGGATTACAAACCTCATTGCATGCGCCGGAGACCACCACATGCACATGGCGGGCTTCCTGGTTGAAAACCAGCATGCATCTCAGTCAGCGCCCGTCGCTGTCGAGTTTGCGGTCGCGGGAATTTCCTCCGAACCGGTATTCCCGTCCGCCCTGCGGGCCTCAAAAGACAATTCGGTGTTCCACAGCATCGTGACCTACCAAAGTGGCGACGAGCCCGTCGAGAACATGAACCTCGCCCTCATCGGTGGAGTCAATGCAGCCCTGGCACGCGCATGGACGGGGTCAAGCTGGATATCGGATCTGTTCTGGAACGAAGCTGCAAACCCGGGTCTCATCTACGCCGACACGAATGCGAATGGCTATGGCTTGCTGAGCGTGGCCGCAGGCCGCGTAGAGGCCAATCTCGTGACGGTCGCAAGCCCGAAGACCGACCACGGCGCGGCCGGCGCGCCCATCCTGAGAAAGGCGAAATTTACAGTGAGGGCTTGGGCACCCGGCGAGGCACCTGACCTTTCCGGGCCCGTATTCACAGGCATGCCGGCCTTTCCTTTCACCTGAGGACAGGGGAAGGCACTGCACAGGGTGACTCGCGATGATGCGCGGGATAGATTGACGAAACCGCTGCTGATGGATCCGTATCATGAGTTTTGCAGAATACGCCAGCCACGACGGGCTTGGCCTCGCCGACCTCCTCGCGCGCAAGCAGGTTACGCCGCTCGAGCTGGTGGACGCCGCCATTTCCCGCATCGAGAAGCATAATCCGCGTCTGAACGCGGTCGTGTACCGCACCTTCGAGCGGGCGCGTTCAGCAGCAAGCCTTCCTCAGCGCGGGCCGTTCGGTGGCGTGCCCTTCCTGCTCAAGGACATCCTAGGCGCGCAAAAGGGTGTGCCGACACGCCAGGGCACCACATTCGTTCCTCCTGTTCCCTCACCGCACGACTCCACGCTGGTGCGCCGCTTCACGGCAGCAGGGCTCATCTCCCTTGGCAAGACGAACGTTCCCGAGTTCGGACTGGTTCCAACGACGGAGTCGACCATGTATGGCCCAGCCCGCAACCCCTGGAGCCTCGATCATTCGACAGGCGGCTCATCAGGCGGCTCGGCGGCGGCAGTCGCGGCAGGTATCGTGCCGCTCGCACACGCCAATGACGGTGGCGGCTCGATACGTATCCCGGCCTCGGCGAATGGGCTCGTAGGTCTAAAGCCCACCCGTGGTCGCAATCCGCTCGGACCCGATCTCGGCGACATAACGGGTGGCATTGTCTGCGAAGGCGTCGTCTCGCGCAGCGTGCGTGACACGGCTGCGGCCCTTGATGCGACTGCGGGCTGCGAGCAAGGCGATCCCTATTGGGCGCCGCCGCAGCCGTCATCATACGTGGCTGAGGTTGGCACGCCGCCGGGCCGGCTGCGGATCGCATTTGCCACCAAGGGCCTGCTGGGTTTGCCCTTCGACGGGGAATGCGTGGCCGCAGTCAAGGAAACCGCGAAACTTCTCGAGAGCCTTGGTCACACCGTGGAAGAGGCCTCACCGCAAATCGACGGTGGCCAGTTCTCGGCCTGCTTCACGCCCATCTGGGCATCGGGCGTCGCCATGCTTATAGACGGCATAGCGATGATGACCGGCACCACGCCCCGCCAGGAAGACTTCCAGGGCCTGACCTGGGGTTTTTACCAGCTGGGTCGACAGATCACCGCCTCCCAATACCTGATGTGCTGGTACCAGTTACAGATCATGAGCCGGCAGGTCGCGCTGTTCCATGAAACACACGATGTATGGTTGACCACAACCCTTGGCATGCCACCTCTGCGCAACGGCGCCCTTGACATGCAGGAAAGCGATGTGGGCAAGGCCATGGGGCCACTGCTTGGATACCTGCCAGTGACACCGCTTCAGAACGTGACGGGCCAGCCAGCGATCTCGTTGCCGCTGGCCATGTCAAAAGCAGGTTTGCCAATCGGCTTGCATTTCGCCGGGCGCTTCGGTGACGAGTCGACGCTCCTGCGCCTCGCCGGCCAGCTCGAGCAGGCACGCCCATGGGCCCAACGCCATCCTGCCATCTGGAACTGAGGAGACACCCGCATGTCGTTTGTGGAATATGACACCCTTGATGGGCTTGCTCTGGCAGACCTTGTTCGTCGCAAGCAGGTCAGCGCCGCCGAAGTTCTCGAGGCCGCGATTGAACGGGCCGACCGTCACAATGGCACACTGAATGCAATCGTGCACAAGGCCTATGAAACAGCACGCAGCGAAGCCCGGGGAACGCTGCCAACAGGTCCTTTTCATGGTGTCCCCTTCCTGATCAAGGATCTGGGACTGAAGGTTCGCGGCATGCCGCGGACGGATGGCACTCACTTCAAGTCCGATGAGCCAGACCTCCAGGATGATCTTCTGACAGAGCGTTTCCGCCAGTCGGGCGCCGTCATCTTCGGCAAGACCAACACGCCGGAGTTTGGCATCACTGGCACGACCGAGAGCCAGCGCCTTCAGCCCTGCCGTAACCCGTGGAACCCCGAACACATTACGGGGGGCTCTTCCGGCGGAGCAGCCGCGGCAGTGGCCGCCGGAATTGTTCCGCTGGCCAATGCTTCGGACGGACTGGGCTCGATACGTATCCCGGCAGCATGCTGCGGGCTGGTCGGCATGAAGGTGACCCAGTATCGTGTCCCCATGGGTCCCGCACACGATTCCGACATCGCCCATGGTTACTCGGTGCATCATGTCGTGTCGCGTACGGTCAGGGACTCGGCGGCAATGCTGGACTGCATCGACAGGCCGGAAGCCGACAGCCCCTACCCCGCCCCTCCAAAGGCACGCTCGTTCCTTGAGGAGGTGAACGCACCCCCCGGGCGCCTGCGGATTCGCTTCACCGACGAGACGCCCAGTGGCCTACCCGTTCATCCCGAGATTGCAGCCGCCCTTCGGCGGGTAGCCCGCCAGCTGGAAGCACTTGGTCACCAGGTCGAGGAAAAAGGCCTCGGCGTCAACTATCGCAAGCTCTACGCCGCGAGCACTGCCGTGCTTGGCGCCAACTTCGCTCAGTCGATGCGCGCACGGGTCAAGGCCATGGGGCGCGAGCCGCGCCCCGAGGAACTCGAGGCGCTCACATGGCGGAACTGGAAAGGCGGAGACATGGTACCAGGCCACGAGGCCCTGCGCGGATGGCAGACGCTGAAAGCCATGACGCGCGAGATCTTCAATACTTTCACTCAGTTCGACGTGCTGCTGACACCGGTACTCTCGACGCCTGTGCCGAGAGTTGGCTTCATCGATCCGGTCCGGCTGGAGCCCCGCGAGGTCGACAAGCGCCAGGCCATGACTTTCGGCTTCACGCCGCCTTTCAACATGACGGGACAGCCCTCATTGTCCCTGCCTCTGGCGCATTCCTCTGACGGCTTGCCGATCGGCATGATGTTCACGGGACGCTGGGGGGACGAGGCAACGCTCTATCGGCTTGCGGGCCAGCTTGAGCAGGCGCATCCATGGATCGGTCGTAAGCCGCAGGTCTGGGGTTAGGCGCTTACCCTAAACCCCCGTTCCTGGTCACATCGCAACAACCAGGCGGTAGCCGGCTTCGTATTCTTCCTGCCGCAGGAGAGCGGCATACTGGCGTTGCCATGCACCAGTCTCGAGGTCGCGCTTCAACGTCTCCAGCCTCTCCTGCGCGCCCTTTATCAGCCAGAAGGATGAACTTCCGGCACGCAGGCGAGGATCGAGATAGGCGGCAGGGCGTTTCCAGTAGGCGTAGAGGAAACCGTCGGTGCAGTCCTCCGGGAT
>JBEIFU010000208.1:0-4819 GCA_040382295.1 Alphaproteobacteria bacterium | reverse complement strand
GATCAGCGTGTCGGCACCGGAACCGCCGCCCAGCGTGTTGTCCCCGCTATTGCCGTCGATGGTGTTGGCAAGGTCGTTGCCTGTCCCGGAGATCGCCCCGGTGCCCGTCAGCGTGAGGTTCTCCACGTTTGCCGACAGCGTGTACGTCACAGATGCCTGGACAAGATCGGTTCCTTGCCCAGCGCTCTCCGTGACTACGTCGCTGGAGGCGTCAACCACGTAGATGTCATTCCCGGCGCCACCGATCAGCGTGTCGTTACCAGACCCGCCGTCCAGCGTGTCATTCCCAGCGGCGCCCGTAATCGTGTTTGCTAGTGTGTTGCCCGTGCCGGCGAAGTCACCCGTACCGGTGAAGCGCAGGGCTTCGAGGTTCGCGCCCAGCGTATAGCTTGACAGCGTCGTGCGGACCTCGTCTGTGCCTTCGCTTGCGTTCTCCGTGACGACATCGCCGACGTCGTCGACAATGTAGATATCGTTTCCGGCTCCGCCGACCAGCGTGTCGGCGCCAGTTCCGCCGTCCAGCGTATTTGCCCCACTATTCCCGTTGATGGTGTTGGCAAGGCTGTTGCCAGTCCCGGAGATTGCACCGGTTCCCGTCAGCGTGAGGTTTTCCACGTTCGCCGAAAGCGTGTGGCTTACAGACGCCTGGACAAGGTCGGTTCCCTCTCCAGCGTTCTCCGTGACCACGTCGCCGGCGGCGTCGACCACGTAGGTGTCGTTCCCGGCGCCGCCGATCAGCGTGTCGGTGCCCGAACCGCCGTCCAGCGTGTCGTTCCCGGCACCGCCGTCGAGGGTGTCGTTTCCGCCATTACCGCTCAGTGTGTCGTTGCCACTGCCGCCGGAGGCGCTCTCGGCCGTGCTGTCGCCGACGAACGTATCATCTCCCGCTGTCGGCCCCGGTCCCGGCGCCCAGATACCCATGTCTGTCTTTCACCAATCTGGTTGCGGGTCTTCCCCTCTGCAGAGTAGCAAAGCGTTGTTGCCAAATAGTGCAAACACGTGTGAGGCAAACGCTCGTAAATGGTTTACCAATCCATCCTCCCGAAGAAAGCGAAGCAAGCTGCTGATTGCGTTCGTTGCACGGTCATCTCGTGCCAGCTTTGCGGCAATGAGGAAGGTTTATCGTCGCGAAGGAAATTAACCTGGCGGTTACCGATCAGGTTGGATGTCCCCGAAACTGATGGTTTCAGGATGGCGCGATGTGCGCGCGGGCTCCAAGGGCGTCAAGAGGTGCGGCAATGGAAATCGATGCCTAACTGGATGTGCCTTGGGGACGGGAAGACACGAGGGTTGGGAAAGGCCGCCGACCCCGACTGCCCCACAAGTCCCAAATGCTGTCCAGTGACGACCAGTTGCGAGGCGCGCACCGTCGCACTGCCTCTCCTTTGATGGCGAAGCCGCACCTCCGGGCCAGCATCACCCTCGATGGCCACTCCATGCCGGGCAGACGGAGGAGCTCCTGGCCTACGGGTGCCGCGCCCGACCAAATTCGTTTCATTGATGCTGCGCAGGGTGGGTGTGGTTTGGAGTCGTTACGGGTTTGCGCTTGAGGTGACGGGTCCGGCATGTCAATCGATCAAAGTCACGCGAGGGTCGGCGCGATGGGGCTGGAGGCACAGTTGTCGCTTCCCGCCGGGGCGCGCGGGCTCGTGCTCTTTGCCCATGGCAGTGGCAGCAGCCGGTTCAGCCCACGGAACCGGATGGTTGCCCAAGCCTTGCAGGTGCGCGGCTTTGCGACGCTGCTCCTTGACCTACTGACTGCCGAGGAAGTTGCGGATCGCGGCAATGTCTTCGATGTCTCGCTTCTGGGTGAGCGCGTTGCACAGGCGATACGTTGGGCGCGTGGCGATACGCGCACCGGAGAGCTCTCCATCGGGCTTTTCGGTGCGAGTACGGGCGCTGCAGCGGCGCTTGTCGCAGCTTCTACGCCTGACCTTGATGTCAGTGCCGTGGTTTCGCGTGGTGGTCGGCCCGATATGGCCGGTGAAAGGCTTGCTTTCGTTCGATGTCCGACCTTGTTGATCGTTGGAAGCCTTGATCATGGCGTGATCGAGCTGAACCTATCGGCCCTCGGCAAGCTGGCGTGCCGCAAGCGACTCGAGATCGTCGCGGGTGCGACGCATCTCTTCGAGGAGCCTGGGACACTGGGTCGTGTCGTCACCCTTGCCGGTGACTGGTTCGAGACTTATCTGCGCTCCCCCCATGGCGAGGCTTGCGCATGATGTTTAAAAATCGCTCCGAGGCGGGCCAGAAGCTTGGCCAAGCGCTCAAAGGCCTGTCATTGCTGCGACCTGTCGTGCTTGCGCTGCCGCGCGGCGGCGTGCCAGTTGCGCTTGAGGTCGCGCGGGCGCTTTCGGCACCGCTGGATCTTGTGCTGGTGCGCAAGATCGCGCACCCGCTACATTTGGAACTGGCCATGGGCGCTATCGTTGACGGCGACCATCCGGAGCTGGTGCTCAACGAGACGTTCGATGAGGCTGCCATCGACTATTCATCGTACCTTGAGACGGCTAAAGCTGCCGCGCTTGCGGAAATCGAGAGGCGCCGTGCACTTTACCTTGGAGGGCGCCAGCCCGTGGATGTTGCCAATGCCACGGTGATCGTCGTGGACGACGGTGTGGCGACAGGGGCAACCGTGAGGGCGGCGTTGAAGGCCTTGCGGCACAGGCACCCGCGCAGGATAGTTCTGGCCGTGCCCGTGGCCCCTGCAGATACGCTTGAGGCACTGGGGCGCGAGGTAGATGACGTTGTTTGCCTCGCGACACCGGAGCCCTTTCACGCCGTGGGCCAGTTTTATTCCGATTTCCGGCAGGTTGACGATCAAGAGGTCATGCGGTTGCTGGCGTTGGCGGCACAGAGCGGCGCGGGAGCCAGCTAGCCTTCTATCCCTTGATGCAGATTATCGGTCGAAGTCTTGCGACGCGACGTGCAAGCCCTGCGGCCTCGGCAACGGCAACGACCGTGTCGACGTCCTTGTAGGCGGACGGCGCTTCTTCTGCAATGCCGCGACTGGAGGCGCGTCGTACATTATGCCTCGGTTGCCCCCTCGCCCCTGATGCCGATGTCGGCGTCGTGGGCGAATATGGCGTAGTGGCCCTCTGCCGGAAGTGCCACGCTCATGCTGCGTCCATCTCTTGCTCATCCATCAAGGCGCATCCGATTTCAATCAGGCCATCTTCGACGACGTCGGCCAGATCGTCAGTCGCCAGCAGGTGTGCCAGCCTGTCCGATCCATCCAACGCCTGCGCTTGCTGAAGTGCGTTTGACCACTCACTCTCGCCATTCTGGCTACGGCCGACATGGCTGAGGGCAAGCAGCTCAGCCATCTGATCCTCGCTGAGCCTTCCAAGCGTATGCTTCAGCCTCGATTCCCGGTGATCGGGCTGCGCCGCTGCGCGTCTGGCATTGGCCATGAGCTGCTCGAGCATGGCTGTGGGTATCGTAATGGCCAGGCGCATGATGTCCTCCCCTGTCTGATGTTCTTGTGATGGAGGATGCATTTGGCCCCAGCAGACGTTCCCGGTCGTTGATGGTCGTCATTGAACGACTGGATCATCAGAGTGCCATCTCCGGCTGGGGCTCCTTCCTCGGCTCTGGTAACTCGGTCAGCGTTGCTTCCGTCAGCAGAAGAACGCTGGCAACCGATACAGCGTTCTCCAGCGCGATGCGCACGACCTTGGCGGGGTCGACGATGCCAGCCTCAATCAGATCGACATAGGTCTTGTGGGCTGCATCAAATCCCATGTTGTCTTTGGCTTCCATCATGCGTGCGACCACGACGCCCGCGTCGATGGCCGAGTTCTCGGCGATCTGCCGAGTCGGCACTTCCAATGCGCGCTTCAATATCTGCACGCCTGTCCTCTCATCGCCCTCGCACTGTTGCTCCTCGCGCGCAACAGCTCCGATGCAGCGCAGCAAAGCCAGTCCCCCGCCCGGGACAATTCCTTCTTCGACAGCCGCTTTCGTTGCACTGATTGCATCATCCAGCGCTTCCTCACGGGACTTCATTTCTGCCTCGGTCGGCGCGCCCACACGAATGACGGCCACGCCACCCGACAGCTTCGACAGGCGCTTTTCAAGTTGCTCCCTGTCATAATCGCTCGTCGTCTTGGCCATCTCATGGCGGATCTGCTGGACGCGTTTATCGATGTCATGTCGTGCGCCGCCGCCGCCGATGATAGTGGTCGTATCCTTGTCAACAACAATGCGTCGCGCGCGGCCTGCCTGCTGTGTCGTGGCTTGCTCCAGCCTCAAGCCGAGATCCTCGGAGACAACCTGTGCGCCGGTTAGAATGGCCATGTCCTGAAGCATCGCCTTTCTTCGGTCCCCGAAACCCGGCGCCTTGACGGCACAGGCCTTGAGCGCGCCGCGCATGTGGTTAACAATCAGGGTCGCAAGCGCTTCTCCCTCGACGTCTTCTGCAATTACCAAGATTGGCTGCCCGGCCTTCGCCACCTGCTCAAGGAGGGGAACAATTTCCTTCAACGCGGAGATCTTGCGGTCGGATATGAGCACAAGCGGTTCCTCGAGCACACATTCCATGCTTTCGGGATTTGTCATGAAGTAAGGCGACAGATAGCCCCTTTCGAACTGCATCCCTTCAACGACTTCAAGTGTCGTCTGGGTTGTTCGGGAAGGCTCAACCGTGATCGCACCATCACGGCCGACCCGCTCCATCGCATCGGCAACCATGTCTCCTATCGCCTTGTCATTGTGTGCCGAGATGGTGGCGACCTGGGCCTTGTCGCGCCGTGTGGCAACCGGCCTTGCCATCTGTCCAAGGGCTGTTATTGCCGCCTTCAATGCTCGATCAAGGCCG
>JBEIFU010000207.1:0-4840 GCA_040382295.1 Alphaproteobacteria bacterium | reverse complement strand
GGCTGATGTCGATGCCATCGAACAGGGTGCGGGTGCAGTGCTTGCCATGACGCTGCGCGAGGCGATCACCAATGTCATTCGTCATTCGGGAGCGAGTAAATGCCGGATCGTCCTCACCCGGCATGCGACCGGCATCGAGCTGGATGTCAGTGATGATGGCGATGGCGGCAGTCTGCGCGAAGGCGGAGGCATTGGCGGGGTGCGGTCGCGGCTGGCTGCAGCCGGCGGTGGCCTGACCGTCACCGGCGATGCCCTGGGTACGCGCCTCGTTGCGCGCATGCCGGCTGGTGCGCCGGCATGATCCGTATCGTGATTGCCGAAGATCAGGCGCTTGTTCTCGGCGCGCTGGCGGCCCTTCTGGCGCTTGAAAGCGACATCGAGGTGGTGGCGCGCGCGGGCGACGGGACTGCCGCGCTCGAAGCTGTTCGCAAATACAAGCCCGATGTCCTTCTGTCGGACATCGAGATGCCGGGCCTCTCGGGGCTGGATGTGGCCGAGGTCATTGCGCGCGAAGGGCTGGGAACGAAGGTCTGCATCGTCACCACGTTCGGCCGCTCGGGCTATCTGAGGCGCGCGATGGATGCTGGTGTTCGTGGCTATCTTCTCAAAGATGCGCCGTCCGAATTGCTGGCCGCCGCGCTAAGGAAGGTTGCTTCGGGTGGCCGTGCCATTGCGCCGGAACTGGCCGAAGCGGCATGGGATGTGCCCGCAAATCCGCTGTCGGATCGCGAGCGTGATGTCCTGCGGCTTGCAGATGAAGGACGCTCCAACAAGGAGATTGCGCGCCTGCTCGACCTGTCGCCGGGAACCGTGCGCAACTATCTGTCCGAGGCTTCGGCCAAGCTTGGGGCGGCAAGCCGCATCGAGGCGGGACGCGTCGCGCGCGATCGCGGCTGGCTGTAGTTCCTTTCGGCATGATCTTTGTCATCCGCCTCGCGTGACCGCGGGCACTGCCGCGTGAGCGCACGCGACGCCATTTTCTTCCTGCAAGCAGGAGATACGTCCCATGCGCTTCAGGAAGACCATTGGACTCGCAGTTGTCGTCGGGTTGCTCGTTGCGGGTGCTGTCGCCTTCCAGTTTCTTGTGCCGGCGAATTTCTGGATGCCGGAAATCGAAGTCGCCGAGCCGGGGCCGACGGGTGTTCGTGTGAATAGCAACGGGCTGTTTGGAAACTACTACCCTGCCAAGGGGGAAGGTCGTCACCCGGCGATCCTGCTGCTCGGCGGATCGGAAGGGGGACTTGCCCGGGGTGTGCAGCAGATGGCCCTGTCGCTGCAGGCGGAGGGGTTCAGCGTGCTGTACCTCGGCTATTTCGGCGTGCCTGGGACGCCGGAAAGCCTCGAGCTTATCCCGCTCGAACTCTTTGACCGCGGCATTGCGTGGCTTGCCGCGCAGCCGGGCGTCGATGGCGACCGCATCGCCCTTCTCGGGGGCTCGAAAGGGGCTGAGGCCGTGCTGCTGGCGGCGACGCGCAATGAAAGGCTGCGTGCTGTTGTTGCCGGGATGCCGACAAGCGTCGTCTGGAAGGGAATCAACTGGTCGCGTGGCGGGCAGAGCCTGCATTCATCCTGGACCAGTGGCGGCGCCGAGCTTGCGACCATGCCCTATGCGGCCTGGAACATGAGCGACGGGATCATCAGCATCTACCGGTCGGTCGAGAATCCGGCGCTGCGTGCTGACGCCGAGCGGGCGGCGATCCCCATCGAGCGTGCGCGGGCTGCCTTGATGCTTGTGTGCGGCGAGGCCGAGACAATGTGGCCGGCCTGCCCGATGTCGCGGTTGATCGAGGCGCGTGCGGCCAAGCGTGGCGGCCCCCGGGTTCAGATCCTGGCCTATCGCAATGCCGGCCACCTGCTCTTTGGCCCGCCCATCCCGCGGACCAACTCGTTCTACGAGAATCTCGACATGTTCGGCGGGACGGTCGAGGGCAATGCCGCCGCCCGCATCGATAGCTGGCCCCGTGTGATCACTTTCCTGAAGGCCGAGACGGCGGCGAGATAGCTTGTTTGTCTTGATTACGGTGACAGTTCACTGTCACCGTAATTTTTCGAGGGCGCGTGCAAGTGCAGGGTCATCGGGGCCGCCTTCATCGGGTTGCGCGCGGTCCTTCGGTACCCACTGTTCCCGGGGCGTCCCATCGAGGTGCGCAAGCCCATAGGCCGGAAGGCGCAGGGTTGTGTCTGTTGCCGGCAGGCTGAATGCCTCGACACCGCCCGCGAGCCCTGCCATGGGACCACCCACAACCGTACCGCGCTTCATGCCGTCGAAGCCAATCGCCATGCCCTCACCCATGCTGCCTGTCCAGCGTCCGGCGAGTACCACCACAGGTCCGGACAGCGTCCATGGTCCGCGCGGTTCGACCTGGCGCGTAGAGGCCGCTGCGCGCGGGGGCAGGGTGACCTGATAGCCTGCAGGCCTTGTCATGAAGCGGCCCATGACCGGTTCGGCCACGTCGGTGGAGCCGCCGCTCGGCGTGTCGCGCAGGTCGACGATCCAGCCTTTTGCCGTCCGCATGCCTTCGACGGCGGCATCGAACGCCTCAACGGTATCGCTGTTGCCGAGGCTGTCGTTGAAGCGAATGTAGCCGATCTCGCCCATCATGCGGGCGGTGACCGACGTGGCGATGTCCGGAGGCGAGGGATCGCCCAGCTCCACGGTGATGCGTTCGCGGCTCCGCGCAAGGACGATCTTGCGCGTCTGGCCACGATGGCCTGCCGCTGCCGCATTGAGTGCCCACGCCATCCGCGCGGGCAGGATGTCATCCCCGCCGGTGCGGATGCGGGACCGGGCCGCGTCCTCAGGGCGGAGGCCGTTGATCGACATGATGAGGTCGCCGGGCCTGATTCCTGCGCGATCGGCTGCGCCATTGCGGCGTATGCCGGTTACGACCACGTCCGTTCCCTGCTGTTCAACCCAGATGTCCGAGCCGGACGGGACCAGCCAGGGCGAAACTCCGGTGTTGACGCCCAGTGATGCGTGATGGTCCCACAGGGCCTCGACGAGGTGTTCGAGCATGGTCACGCCCTGCCGGGGTGTCGTCACGGCCGCCGCTGCGGCTTGCGCCTGTCGGCAGGCTTCGGCCCAGTGCGCGGCACGCGTGGCATAGTATGCGTAAACCTTCGGGACGAGGTCACACATGGCCTGTGCATCGGCCGCGTACTGTGTTGCGATGTCCGGGGTTTCTTGCGCGGCTTCGGCTACAGGGGCTGCCAACAGAAGTGCTGTGATTGCGAAGATGCGGGCCAAATTACGGTGACAGTTTGCTTTGGTCGAGCGTGACCTCATTGATTGGTGCCTGACTTCTCCGGGAACAAAGTGCACGGTCACTGTAATGCCTCATATCTCGTGGCGGAACTGGATGAATCCGGTTCGGCTGGCGACTTTTTCGTAAAGGGCGATGCCGGTGGCATTGGTCTCATGCGTGAGCCAGTAGACGCGCGAGGCGCCGCGCTGACGCGCTTCGCGATAGACCGCTTCGATCAGGGCGCGACCGATGCCCTTGTTGCGCTGCGCTTCATCGGTGAAGAGATCCTGGAGGTAGCAGTAGTCGCCCTGCGTCCAGGTGGACCGATGGTAGAGTGCGTGCACGATGCCGACGACCTTGTCATCGACGAGCGCCACCAGCCCGAACATTGGCTCCCGAGGATCCCTCAAACGCTCCCACGACAGATTGGTCGTGCCGTCGTCGATGTTGACGCGATAGAAGGCCTGGTACCCCTTCCAGAGGCGTAGCCAGTCGGCGTGATGCTCGGTTGACAGTCGGGTGATGGTGATCATGGGCGTGCTCGCTGCGGCCGTGGCAGTGAAGCCGATTTTTTCCTCAGGCGGTAGTATTCTGTGGGCCGGTGGCTCGGGCTCTTGCCGGTTTCGTCGGTGCGCTGGGTTTCCCCAGTGCGTTCGATCAGGTCCATGAGCTGCATGATCATCAGCTTGCGCCGAATATTTCCCCGGTCGAGAGCCTCGCCGCGGAGCTGTTCGTGGATGCGCTGCACTTCGGAGAGGGTGAAGGCGGGTGGCATCATGCCGAGGGCTGCTTTCGCAATCACGGGGTCGTCGAGCCTGTGGCCGACTGCGCTGATGGCGGCCTCGAGGATGCGGGCGTGGTCGAAGGCGAGCTTGCGGGCGCGGGCCTCCTCGAGGCTGTACCATCCGGCCGTCGCCGCGTCGCTGCCGGGCTGGAACAGGGGTTCGGCGTCGTGCGGCAGCAGCGCGAAGCAGGCGGCCGAGACGACCCGGCGTTCGTCGCGGCTGTGTGAAAATTACGGTGATAGTGCAGTTTGTTCCTGAAGGGTTTTCGCATATATCCCTGCGAGTGCGCTGAGATGAAGTGCACTGTCACCGTAAGTATGGATTCGTCATGATTTTCCCTCAACCCATCGACTGTTGATGCCGAGGCGGATCTGTTTTTCGATCTCGATCAGGGCAAAGAACGCGATGCCGATGGTGACGATCAGGATGCCGTCGGTGAGGGATACGGCTTGGGTTCCCAATCCTGTCTGCAGAGGGGGCAGGTAGGTTACGGCGAATTGCGCAGCGGTGATGAGGATCACGACTGTCCAGACGACCCTTGTGCCGCGCACGGTATCCCACGTCAGCGATGTGCCGTGGATGTTGCGGATGAAGAAGAGATGGAAGATCTCGAGCACCACGAGCTGGTTCATTGCCATGGTCTGGGCAAGGGCCAGCGGGTAGCCCTTGTCGAGGGCGTAGCTGAAAATGCCGAAGACGGCGAGCAGGAACAGAAATGCGACGAGGACGACGTGCCAGACGAGCTCGCCCGAGAGGATCGGCGTGTTGCGGGGGCGCGGTGGCCTTGCCATCGTGCCGCGCTCGGTGGGC
>JBEIFU010000206.1:0-4892 GCA_040382295.1 Alphaproteobacteria bacterium | reverse complement strand
GCACTGTCACCGTAATTAACGGGTTCAGCTCTTCAGCCGATACCCCGTCCGAAAGATCCACGCCACCACGCCGAGGCAAATGAAGAAGAAGGCAAGCGTTGCCACAAGGCTCGTAACCACCGGCACGTCTCCCTGCCCGAAGAACGTCCAGCGGAAGCCCGAAATCAGGTACACGACCGGGTTGAAATAGGCGATGGTCTGCCAGGCCGGAGGCAGCATGCTTATCGAATAGAAGGCCCCGCCCAGGAAGGTCAGCGGCGTGACCACCAGCATCGGGACCACCTGCATCTGCTCGAAATTGTTCGAACAGATGCCGATGATGAAGCCGAACAGGCAGAACGTTGCCGAAATCAGCAGGAGAAATGCGATCATCGCCAGCGGATGCGCAATGTGGATGGGCACGAACAGCGAGGCCGTCGCCAGGATCACGAGCCCCAGCACCACCGACTTCGTCGCCGCTGCCCCCACATAGGCCAGCACGATCTCGAACGACGAGACCGGCGCCGAAAGCACCTCGTAGATCGTGCCCGTGAACTTCGGAAAATAGATGCCGAAGGCCGCGTTGAAGATGCTCTCGGTAAACAGCGTCAGCATGATGAGGCCGGGCACGATGAAGGCGCCATAGCTGACGCCGTCCACCTCGCCCATGCGCGACCCGATAGCCGACCCGAACACGACAAAATAGAGCGCCGTCGTGATGACCGGCGTGGCCAGGCTCTGCCAGATCGTGCGCAGCGCGCGGGAAACCTCGAACCGGTAGATGGCCCACACGCCATGCGCATTGAAACGGGGAGCACTCATGGCCTGACCTCCTTGCCGCCCTGCACGAGACTGACAAAGATGTCCTCGAGCGAGCTCTGCTGCGTGTTGATGTCGGTGAAGGCGATGCCAAGCTCGTCGAGCCGCCGGAGCAGCGCCGCAACGCCGGTATCCCGCGCGTTGGCATCAAACGCGTAGTTGAGGGTCTGCCCACCGTCGCGCAGCGCCACCGGCCACGCGCCAAGCCCCTCAGGCAAGGCCGCAAGCGGCGCCTGCAGGTGCAGCGTCAGCTGCTTGCGGCCCAGCTTGCGCATGAGTGCGGCTTTCTCCTCGACCAGGATCAGCTCACCCTTGTTGATGACACCAATCCTGTCGGCCATCTCCTCGGCCTCCTCGATGTAGTGCGTGGTCAGGATGATAGTGACGCCGCTGTCGCGCAGCCGGCGCACCAGCGCCCACATGTCCCGCCTCAGCTCCACGTCCACGCCCGCCGAGGGCTCGTCGAGGAACAGGATGATGGGCTCGTGGCTCAGTGCCTTGGCAATCATGACGCGCCGCTTCATGCCGCCCGAGAGCGTCTGCAGCTGGTCGTTGCGCTTCTCCCAGAGCGAAAGGTCCCTCAGCACGCGCTCGAGGAAGGCAGGGTTCGGCGCCCGCCCATAGAGCCCGCGGCTGAAGCGCACCGTGTTCCAAACGGTTTCCCAGCGGTCGCTGGTCAGTTCCTGCGGCACCAGCCCGATCTTCATCCGCGCATTGCGATAGTCGTCGCGGATGTCATGGCCATCGGCCACAACGCGCCCGCCCGACGCGGTGACGATCCCGCAGATGATGCTGATCAGCGTCGTCTTGCCGGCGCCATTGGGACCAAGCAGCGCAAAGATCTCGCCCCGCCGGATATTCAGGTTGATGGGCTTGAGGGCCTTGAGCCCCGACGCATAGGTCTTGGTCAGGTTGGTGATGGTGAGGATGTCGCTCATCGCGACTGACTAGCCAACGCCTGGGGTCTGCTGCAAGGTGGCATGCCGTCATGGCCAGCGCGCCGCAGATGGCTGCACAAGGATCCGGGAGGGAGCATAAATGTCACTCAAGGTCCTGGGAGCAGGTTTCGGCCGCACCGGAACGCTGTCGATGAAAGCGGCACTCGAACAACTGGGTCTTGGCCCCTGCTATCACATGGCCGAGGTGATCGCGCATCCGCCCTTCGTGACCCACTGGATGGCGGCGGCCGAAGGCCGTGACATTGACTGGGATGTCGTGTTCGCAGGCTATGGCGCGACGGTGGACTGGCCGGCCTGCAGCTTCTGGCGCGAGCTTGCCGATCACTACCGCGACGCAAAGGTCATCCTCACCGTGCGCGACCTCGACACCTGGTTCGACAGTTGCCAGGCCACGGTTTTCAACCTGATGAAGGCGCCCCTCGAAGTCCTGCCTCCGCCGATGGCTGGCGTGGCCCGGATGGCAAGGATGCTGGTCCGCGAGAAGACATTTGGTGACCGCCTTGACGATCGCGGCCATTGCGTGGCGGTGCATCGCGCCCCCAATGGCACTGCGACCATTTACGGTCCGCTACGTCCTCATTCATGTGTTGACCTGGAGGGCGGTACAAAATAATAAGAATAAGAATTAGTCGCAATTAGGGCCCGAATGATGAAACCTGACACGGCCGGGGCTGTAAGCCTCGTGGCACTGATCGCTTGCCTGCCGATGGCTGCGGTATCGCCGGCGGCCAACGCCGCCGAGCCGTCACCGACCCCGGCACCGGCCGGGTCGTCGCAACCCGCCCCGGCCGATCAGGCCGGCGAGACGCTGCGCGAAAACAGCATCGTGGTCATTGGCCGTCGGCAGAACCTGCTGCGAGTCCCTGGATCTGGCGCCACCATCGAAGGTGAGCAGCTCGAGCGCACGCGCGTCTTCACCGTCAACGAAGCGCTGCGATCCGTGCCCGGCGTGCTGCCGCGCGACGAGGAAGGCCTCGGCATGCGTCCCAATATCGGCATCCGCGGCCTCAACCCGACCCGCTCGACCAAGGTGCTGCTGCTCGAGGACGGCATACCGCTTGCGTTTGCGCCCTATGGCGACAACGCCACCTATTTCCACCCGCCGGTTCGCCGCTACGACCGCATCGAGGTTCTCAAGGGCGCAAGCCAGGTCAGGTTCGGACCCCAGACCATCGGCGGCGTCATCAACTACATCACGCCTCGCATTCCGGACACCTTCGAGGCCAAGGGTCTTCTGGCTGCAGGCAATCGCGACTATCTCGAGTTCGAGGCGTCCCTCGGTGGCCCGGTGGCCGGCGGACGTGCCCTGGCCCACGCACAGCTGAAGGAGTCGGCAGGTTCGCGCGAGAACACCTTCATTCGTATGAATGACGTTTCGCTCAAGGCGGAATGGGATCTTGCCGATGACCAGGTGCTGACCTTGCGCGCCAGCCGCTATGCCGAGGACAGTGTACTGACCTATTCAGGTCTCACGCTGGCCGAGTGGCAGGCGAACCCCTTCGCCAATCCATTCGCCAACGATCGCTTCGAGGCCAAGCGCTGGGGTGGCTCGCTCAGCCATGCCTGGTTCCTGTCAGATGAGCTCTCCCTGAAATCGACGCTTTATGGCTCCTACTTCACGCGTGACTGGTGGCGCCAGTCCTCGAACTCGGCGCAGCGCCCGAACGATTCTTCGGATCCGGCCTGTGCGGGCATGGCCAACCTCTCCATCACCTGCGGCAACGAGGGGCGCCTGCGGGATTATGATGTGCTGGGCGTCGAGACCCGCCTGTCAGCCGACGTCGAGCTGGGAGCCATTCCCGCCCGTCTCGAGGCGGGGATCCGGCTCCATGGCGAAGACCAACGGCGCCGGCAATGGAATGGCGACACGCCCTTTGCGCGCACGCCCGGTACCAGCGTGAATGCCGGTGTGCGCGAAGACAATGATCGCAACATCGACGCGCTGGCAGGCTTCGTCTCGGGGCAGTTCCGCCTCGGCAGCCTGCTCGTCGAGCCCGGCCTGCGGATCGAGCATATCGGCTACGAGCGCCTGAACCGGCTGAACGGGGCAGGGGGCAGCACGACGCTCGACGCGCTGATCCCGGGCCTCGGCGTGGTCTATGAGCTGTCACCCGCAGCCGTGGCCTATGCGGGCGTACACAAGGGCTTCGCGCCGCCGCGCGTCGAGGACATCATCAGCAACACAACCGGTGCCACCGTCGACCTCGCCGAAGAGGAAAGCACCAACTGGGAAGTCGGTCTGCGCGGCACGTTCGCGCCCGGCGTCTATGGCGACCTCGGCCTCTTCAGGATGGACTTCACGAACCAGATCATCCCCGCAAGCGTCGCAGGCGGCCTCGGCGCGACGCTGACGAGTGCCGGCGAGACGGTGCACGAGGGGGCAGAACTCCTGGTCCGGGCATCGGCCCGCGACGCCGGCTGGCTTGGAATGGGCGGCGGGAAGAATGACCTTCAGGCCCGCCTGAGCGCAACCTGGCTATGGTCGGCGGAATTCGCGGGCACCCGCTTCTCGACGGTGCCAGGATCGAATTGCAGCGGGGTCGCGCCGCCCGTGCCGGGTCCATCCTGCGTACTGGTGACAGGCAACCGCCTGCCTTACGCCCCCGAGGTGATCGCCGCAGCCGCCATCGGCTTCGACTGGCAGGACATGATCTATGCCGAGGTCGAAGCCCAGTACACCGGCGAGATGTTTTCCGACGATCTTCAGACCGTAGCCTCGTCCGCCGACGGGCAGAGGGGTCTGATCAGCGATGTGCTGATATGGAACGCAACCGTCAATGTCGATATTCCCGGCACGAACCTGACGGTCTATGGCACGGTGAAGAACCTGACGGACGAGGTCTACCTTGCAGACCGGACCCGCGGCATGATCCCCGGCGCGCCTCGGCTGGTGCAGGCAGGCATCGCCGTGAAGTTCTAATTTCGGTGACAGTGCACTCAATTCATGCCCGCAAAAGCCTCGAGGCTGGGTCGCTCCTCGAATTGAGTGCACTTTCACCGAAATCGCAGTGCCTCAGGCAAACACCTCGGCGAGGAAGTCATCCATCGCCTTGGTCGAGCGCCGGTCGGCATTGGCGTCGTACTTGACGCCGCTCTCCGGCGCATTGGCGCCCGGCGACGTGAACGCATGCAGCG
>JBEIFU010000205.1:0-4900 GCA_040382295.1 Alphaproteobacteria bacterium | reverse complement strand
GACAGCGTATCGGGCATCAACTATTCGAAGGGCGGTCGCCAGGTTACACTGACGTTGTACAAGCTCCGGAAAACGGGTCCGTGATTTCCTCGGCAACGAACTGGGCCCTGCGCCATCCAGCACTTTGCCTTGGCATCATCGCAACGCTCATATTCTTGGCCAGGGTCGTGACCCTGGCTTCCACACCGCTCAACCTCGGACCCGACGAAGCCCAATACTGGTCGTGGAGCCTCTACCCTTCGGCAGGCTATTTCTCGAAACCCCCGTTCATTGCATGGCTGATTGGCGCCGCGACATCTGCCTGCGGCACCTCGGAGTTCTGCATAAGACTACCCTCCCCCCTCGCCCATGCAGCGACGGGCTTCATCCTGTTCCTGGCAGGGCGAAGACTCTACGATGAGAGGGTTGGCTTCTGGTCCGCGCTGACATACTGGCTGATGCCAGGCACAAGCTTTTCCTCGCTCCTGATTACAACCGACGTGCCGCTCCTTTTCTTCTGGTCCCTCGCGCTCTGGTCCATAGCCGAGATGAGGGTCTCGCGATCCCCGGTCTGGACCATCCTTCTCGGCACCAGCGTCGGGCTTGGCCTTCTTTCGAAATACGCAATGGCATACTTTGCCCTCGGGCTGCTTGTTGCAGCTCTGTGGGGCAATGACAACCGAAGCATGCTGCGCGACCGTCGCTTCGCTGTCGCTGCCCTGATCGCAGCCCTCGTCGTTGCGCCGAACATCATCTGGAACATCGACAACAGTCTTGCAACGGTCCGGCACACCGCTGCGAACGCAAATTGGAACGCCAGCGACCTCTTCAACCCCGGCAAGGCTCTCGGCTTCCTCGCCGCACAAGTCGGCATTATCGGACCCATCGCTGCCGGCATCGTCGTGTGGGGTGCGACCAAGGCCCTGCGCTCATCAGGGATCCCGGCCACAGATCGCCTCTTGCTCGCACTTTCGATCCCCATCCTGGCAGTGGTGACGTGTCAGGCCTTCATCTCGCGCGCGCACGCCAACTGGGCGGCTCCGGCTTTCATCGCTCTGACTGTTCTTGCCTGCGCGTGGGCATGCAGAAGCACTGCCCGATGGCCCCTGATTGCCAATACATCCGTAAACGGCGTGATCGCCTTGCTCCTCTGCGCCATGGCAGCAAGCCCGGCCGTAGTTGCAGCACTAGGGCAAGAAAATGCAGTCAAGAGATTGCGCGGATGGCCCGAGGCCGGAAGCACAATCATGAGCATCGCCTCCTCCGCCCCCTTCACCGCCATTCTGAGCGATGATCGCGAAGACATCGCATCGCTGAGTTACTACACGCGGCAGCGGCAAACTCCCCTGCGCATGTGGCCAAGCCCGACCCCCAGCAATGAGTTCGAAGCAAGGCATGCCTTGACAGCGGATCTAAGCCGCTACGTGCTTCTGGTCACGCGACGATCGGATGTCAGGCACATCACGGACGCATTCACGTCCGCCGAGCGCATCGGCAAGATCGAAACACGCCTCGACCAGAAGCGCACGCGAACTTTTTTTCTGTTTGCACTCACCGGTCCGGTGACTGCGTCAACTTTTCCATCTCTTTCTGATAATCCGTCTACGGACGAATAAGACGCCGCATCAAATCCTCAATTCGCAAGGCCAAGGCCAAACGAAGTGAGTAGGGCGAACAGCCAAAGTGTTTCGCGTCAGCGGTGAAAAGGTCAGCGAAACTCGGAGCGAGTAAAATGAATATCCGCGACGAGTATCTCTTCACTTGCAAAAGCGAATACCGAGATTCGGGAAGAAAAGAATTGCCCCATTGATCTCATCGAATGCATGTCAATGCCAGATTACTTCAACAGCGCGTCGATTCAATACAAGCACACCCGGACGCTCGACAGACGCTAATCCCATATTTACTCACCTGATTTATTTGACGGATGGCGAATCGTGCTGCATGATTCACATGTTGGGGAAAGCGCGGGGCTGCGCGCGGCCGAAATTGGGGAAGCAGTCGACCAACTCGAGGGGCTAAAGACCTGTCGATGACAGTGCACACCTTTGTGAAGGGCGCCAACACAGCGGCGCATCTGAGGTCAACGGCGAAACAGAAAAAGGTGGAACAAGGCTCCGGAGCCAGTGGGAACACTGGCAGCCAGGGAACTGTTGAGTATCCATCTTTGGTTTCCCCGGCTGGCAAGACCACCCAGCAACCGGAGCTCGCGCCCCGGAAGGCAAATCGCTTTCCAGTGAGCGCCGGCGCGCGCGACTTCTACAAGCGGAACTTCCCCGGCACGACGCCGGACGATTGGAACGACTGGCGGTGGCAGGCGCGAACACGGATAAGGACCCTCGAACAGCTCGAACGCATGTTCGATCTGTCTCAGGATGAGCGCTCTGCTGCGCTCAGGCACAAGGGCTCCCTCCCCGTCGGCATTACACCTTATTACGCTAGCCTGATGGCCCACGCCGATGCATCGGAACCGTTGCGTCGCACGCACATCATGGTGAACGATGAGTATGTGCGCCTTCCAGGCGAGGAAGACGACCCCCTCGGTGAGGACCATGACACCGTCGTCCCGGGTCTCGTGCACCGCTATCCAGACCGCGTGCTCTTCCTCACGACTGGCTTTTGCTCGACCTATTGCCGCTACTGCACTCGGTCAAGAATGGTGGGCAACCCCGGGGGTGAATACCAGTTCTCCACCTCGCAGTGGGAAAAGGCCCTCGCCTATCTCGAGGCGCACACCGAAGTGCGCGATGTGCTCCTGTCGGGCGGTGATCCGCTTTCGATCGGGGATGACAAGCTCGACTGGCTGCTGACCCGCCTGCGTCGCATCAAGCACATCGAGTTCGTACGCATCGGCACAAAGATCCCGGCCGTGCTCCCGATGCGGATCACGCGCGACTTCGTGAAGATGCTGCGCAAGCATCATCCGCTCTGGATGAGCATCCACTTCACCCACCCGACCGAGATCACCCCTGAAACACGTGAAGCCACCGCACGGCTCGCTGATGCGGGCATACCGCTTGGCTCGCAAACGGTGCTTCTGAAGGACATCAACGACGACGCGGAAGTCATGAAGTCGCTGATGCACAACCTGCTGACGATGCGGGTCAAGCCCTACTATCTGTATCAATGCGATCCCATCAAGGGTTCGGGCCACTTCAGGACACCCGTCCACAAGGGCATCGAGATCATCCAGTCGCTCCGCGGCCACACGACAGGTTACGCCTGCCCGATGTTCGTCGTCGACGCGCCCGGCGGCGGTGGCAAGATCCTTCTGGCCCCCGACGCCATAGCCGGTCGTGATGGTGATGACCTGCTCCTGCGGAACTTCGAGGGTCGCATCTTCCGGTATCCTGACCCGGGTGGGAGCCTCGGCCAGGGGAAGAGCCTCGCAGCCGCTGAGTGATGGCACCACCGAAGATCCTGATACTGATCCCCGAGCTGAAGGAGATCGAGCCAGACGACAACATGGCCACGATCTCCACAGCGCGGGAACTGCAGAAGCATTACGACAGACTGGGATACCCGCACGCGATGCGGCATTTCGAGTATGCCCCAGCTGAGTTCAGGGCGACGGTCAGGGACGTCAACCCGGCTTGCATATTCAATCTTGTCGAGTCGGTCTCCGGGACCAGCCGCCTGATCCATGTCCCGCCGATCTACATCGAGGAAATGAACCTTCCCTACACAGGCAGCCCATCGCATGGTTTGGAGCTGTCCAACGACAAGGTTCTCGCCAAGAGAATTCTCGACTGGATCCACGTGCCGACCCCCGCCTGGGGCACCATGCGATCGCTCAAACAGACCGACCCCAACCGCACCTGGATTATAAAGGCCCGTCACGAGCACGCATCCTTCGGCATAACGCAGCGAAACGTGACCCGCGGCGCCGCTCAGGCAATCGAGGTCGCACGCGAGCTCACGGCAGAACACAAGATCCCCTGGCTGATCGAAGAGTTCGTGGCCGGCCGGGAATTCAACGTGTCGATGATCGAAACACCCGATGGCCCACGCGCCCTGCCCGTTGCCGAGATCGTCTTTGAGAACTACGGCCCGGACCTCTTCAACATTGTCGACTACAACGCGAAATGGAACGAGCAGAGCTTCGAGTACCGGAACACAGTCCGTCGCTACGACTTTCCCGATACCGAGTCGGCGCTCCTGAAAAAACTTCAGGAGCTGGCGCTGGGAACCTGGCACGGCTTCGACCTCAGGGGCTGGGCCCGTGTTGACTTCAGGGTCGATGCAGCAGGAAACCCTTACGTCGTCGACGTCAATGCAAACCCCGACCTGTCACTCGACGCAGGCTTCATGGCCGCCGCCAACCGCGCCGGCATCACACCCGAGACAGCCATCCGCATGATCACGGACGCAGCATTCGAGGCCGAGTGACAGAGTTTCGCTCTCACCTGCGCCCTGAAGATATCAACGATGTCAGGCGCCTCGTTCAGGAAACCGGCGTCTTCTCCCCCACCGAAGTACGCTGGGCCGGCGAAGTCATTGAAGCCGCGCTGAAAGACCCGGCAGGCGCAGGCTACTACACGCTGATGGCGGAGGGGTACCTTGGTCTCGAGGGCTTCTCCTGCTACGGACCCATCGACGGCACCCAGAACAGGTTTGACCTCTACTGGATTGCCGTCTCGCCAAAGGCGCAAGGCAAGGGATTGGGCGGAAAACTCCTGTCCGCAAGCATGGCGGACGCACGCAGCCGCGGCGCGACGCACATGTTCATCGATACATCCACGCGCACGGACTACGCAGCGGCACGCGCGCTCTATGTCGCCCTCGGCTTCGAATTGCAGGGAACCCTGATCGACTTCTACAGCGACGGAGACGGCAAGGCCATTTTCGGAAAGCGGCTCTGACCACCACCAGGATGCGACCCCGCCACCTGTCAGATCGACCGATCACGGACCGCCGCCTG
>JBEIFU010000204.1:0-4901 GCA_040382295.1 Alphaproteobacteria bacterium | reverse complement strand
TCAGCGGCCGAACCGTCCCGTCGATGCGCACTTCGCGTGCGGCGCGGTCCACCTCGAGCCGACCAAATGCAAGCAGGTCCCGGTCCTCGGGTGCTTGCGATCGGCGCAAGATCGCGCGCAGACGTGCCAGAAGCTCGCGCGATTCGAAGGGTTTTGCCAGATAGTCGTCGGCGCCCATTTCGAGGCCAACGACCTTATCCATGGCGTCGCCACGTGCGGTCAGCATGAGGATCGGCGTGCGATGACGTGTGCGCAGCTGCCGGCAGATGTCGAGACCGTCCATATCCGGCAGCATGAGGTCGAGAATGATTGCCGCAACGGGCTGCGTCCGCGCCGCTTCCAGCGCTGCTGCACCCGCCGATACATGCATCACGTCAAAGGCCGCCTGGCGCAGATAGGTTTCCATCATCTGCGCCAGGCGAAGATCATCTTCGACAAGCAGGAGTTTCTGGGTCAAGGCTGTCCTGTCACCGTTCCTGCCTCGCGCGCATTGCACGTGGCGAGGCAATCAAAAATCAAGTCGGCGTGCAAGCTTTGCGCGCTGTTCGGGTGTCAGGACTTCGGCTGCGTCCGCGATGGCCTGCGCGAGCCGGCGACTTGCTGCATCGGCATTCGCCATCTGGCTTGCGCGCAGGGCCTCGATCGCTTCCCGGTCGACAGTCGGTGCCGCGAGGAGCTGACGGGCCTCGCGGCGGGCCTCGCGCATCCGGGCCCGCATCGGCAGGAGGTCTCTTGCGGCGGCGGTCGCGATGTCGGCGAGGCGCTTCTTCTGGTCCTCGGTTGCGTCGAGGCGGCGGGCGGCGAAGCCGATCATCCGCTCGACGCGCTGGAGCGCGAACTGCTCGCCGCGGGGTCCCTCCTGCATCCAGTCGTGCCCGCGCCAGCCGTGGCCGAAGCCCATGGCGTGATGGCGGTACATGCCGAGGCCTGCGACAGCAATCCCGCCGACCACGAGGCCGAGCAGGAGCACGAGGGTCATGGCGAGATAGCCGAAACGCTTGCCCCTGGCTTCACTTGCGCCTGCATCTTCTGACATTTCTTCTCTCCATTGTTGGGATTCTTGCCAGTTCCCTGCTCAGTGATCCCGAGGCGGACCTGTCGCACTGCAAGATTGTTCCGCCGCGTTGCGGGCGCATGTCGGGTTTGTAAAGATTTGTGTCTGCGGCGGGGATTAACCGCGACACTTGAGGATCGCCCGGGTGCGTATTAAGGGTTGTACAGACAGCACGATATCGGTCTAATCCCGTGGCTTCGCATTGACATCCCGCCCCTTCGACATCAGATCCCGGCACCATGGCAAGACTTTCGATCATTCCCGACAACACCACCATCGACGTCGCGCGCAAGCGCCTATGGGCGTTTGCTTTCGATGGCCTGCTGGTCGTCGCGACCGTGCTCTCCCTTTGGTTCCAGGGGCTCAATCTGGGTATTGATTTCACGGGAGGCATCGTCATCGAGGCTTCGAGCAGCAAGCCGATCGACTTTGATGCGGTCCGCGAGAAAATCGTCGCGCTCGGCTTCAAGGATCCAACCGTGCAGCAGTTCGGTGACAACAAGAGCCTCCTGATCCGCATCAAGCCTTCTGCCGACATCGCCGGCAAGGAGCAGGAAGCCGCAGCCACGATCCGGGCTACGCTCGGTGCGGAGTACACCATCAACCGCGTCGAGGCCGTGGGTCCCAAGGTCTCGGGTGAATTGCTGCAGAGCGGCATCCTTGCGACCACGCTCGGTGTTCTCGTGATCGGTGCCTATGTCACCTTCCGTTTTGAATGGCAGTTCGGCCTCGCGGCGATGCTGGCAACGGGGCATGACGTGCTGGTGGCCATCGGGCTCTACTCGCTTCTCCAGTTCGACTTCAATCTCACGTCCGTGGCGGCCTTGCTGCTGCTGGCCGGTTACTCGGTGAACGATACCGTTGTGGTCTTCGACCGTATTCGCGAGAACAGGCGGCTCTTCAAGAAAATGCCGATGGCCGACCTGATCAACCGGTCGACGAACCAGACACTCTCGCGGACGTTCCTCACCAGTTTCACGACAGCGCTTTCGGTCCTGCCCTTGCTGCTGTTCGGGGGCGAGGTCCTGTTTGGCTTTGCAGCAACGATCCTCTTTGGCATCGCTGTCGGCACGTTCTCTTCCGTGTTCGTGGCGTCGTGCCTGCTGCTCTACCTGCCGGCCATCCAGATGGGACAGCCGACGACCGAGCAGGCTGGCGTTCAGGCCTGAACGTTCCTTCCTGGCAAGGGGATGACGCAGCCGCTCTTTACGCTGGCTTAACCACGCGGGCTCAACCTTCGCGCGATGATGTTCTTACGGCTCCCTTGCGCCCTAACGCTCGTGAGAGGGAGGACTGTTGTTCCAGGGGACCTGTGTCTTGTTGCGAAAACCGACTTTGCCCCGGGTTATCTTGTTCGCGTTGCTGGACCGCTTCTCCCGAAACGGTGCTGCGCCTCATGACCGAAACGCTGAAGGCCACAAGTCTGAATTGCTCGCTGTCGCCAATGCCGTGCAGCAGAAGGTTGCCCAGAAGGTCGTGCATGCCGCAGCTACCACAGCCGCCATGCGCCAGCAGGCCGAGGCCATGTATGAAGCAGTGCAGCGCACGGAAGCGATGACGGCGGATGTGCGTGCCGCAAGCCAACGCTCGGTCGAGAGCACCCGCGTGATTGCAGGCGCCGCCCAGCGCCTGTCCGGCACGATCCAGTCCGTCAACGAGCGGCTTGGCCAGACCAGCATTTCGACGGAAAACGCGGTAAAGGCGAGCCAGCGCGCGAAAGGCACGATCGAGGAGCTTTCGGCCGCTGTCTCGCAGATCGGCGAAGTCGTCAACGTGATCCGCGAGATTGCGACCCAAACCAACCTGCTGGCGCTCAATGCCACCATCGAGGCTGCCCGCGCCGGCGAGGCCGGCAAGGGCTTTGCGGTGGTTGCCAATGAGGTCAAGCAACTGTCGATGCAGACGGCCCGCTCGACAGAAGAGATCCGAACGCGGATCGACCAGATCATCCGTGCCACGCGCTCTGCTGTTGCTTCCAACGACGAGATCGACCGTCAGATCCGGGAACTGGACGCCTCCGCACGCGAGATGGGAATCGCGATGACGCAACAGGGCATGGCCACGAGCGAGATCGTGGTCTCGGTCGAGCAGACAATTCCAGCCGTCGAGACGGCCGCACAAGCAATGCTCAAGGTGCATGACGAGGTTCAGGTCGCGGGCAAGGCTGCGCTGGATGTCCGCAACAGCAGCGAGGGCCTGTCACGGGACATCAATGAGCTCCATGATTCCGTGGAGGGTGTCTTCGGCGCCTCTTCGGTTGGCGCCACGCAGCGCGGCGCCGTACGCCATGACGTCAATCTCGGGGCTCGGATCGAAACCCCGCGCCATGGCAGTCGTGACATCACGCTCGAAAACATCTCGGTCACCGGCGCGCAGATTGCCGGTGCCGGCTACCTTGTGACCGGTGACACCGGATCACTGCTGGTCGGGAATGTGCCCTTCCCCTTCAAGGTCGTGGCGCTGACACCACGTTCGCAACGGCTGCGCTTCACCACGACGTTTGATACGCGCATGGACGCGGCGTTCGCCGATGTCACGCGCGGGTCAGCCTGGGGCGGCTCAGGCCGCCTGTGACTGGCCGACCGGTACCTGCCGGATGAGATGATCGAAGGCCGACAGTGCTGCCGTCGCGCCATCGCCCATGGCAATCACGATCTGCTTGTAGGGCACCGTTGTTGCATCCCCGGCGGCATAGATGCCCGGCAGCGACGTGGCGCCGCGCCGATCCACCTCGATCTCGCCACGGGGGCTCAAATCCAGGGTTCCCTTGAGCCACTCGGTGTTGGGCAGCAGGCCGATCTGCACGAAGACGCCATCGAGGTCGATGCGCCTTGTCTCGCCGCCCTTTCGATCCTTCAGCGACAGGCCGACCACGCGCTTGCCGTCACCGTGGACTTCCGTGGTCTGGGCAGAGGTGATGATGGCCACGTTCGGCAGCGAGCGCAGCTTGTCCTGGAGGACGGCATCGGCGCGCAGACGCTCGTCGAACTCGATCAGCGTAACATGGGCCACGATGCCCGCGAGGTCGATCGCCGCCTCCACGCCTGAATTGCCGCCGCCAATGACCGCCACGCGCTTGCCCTTGAAGAGCGGCCCGTCACAGTGCGGGCAGTAGGCGACGCCGCGGTTGCGGTATTCTTCCTCGCCGGGTACGCCAAGCTGTCGCCAGCGGGCACCTGTGGCCAGCACGATGGTGCGCGCCTTGAGGCGGACGCCGTCGGCGAACTCGACCTCGTTCAGCGCGCCGGGCGCTGCGGCCGGGATCAGCCTGGTTGCCTTGAGGTTGTTCATCACGTCGACGCCGTACTCGCCCACGTGGGTTGCGAGGTTCGTCACGAGCTTCGGGCCCTCGGTGTGGGGGACGGAGATCAGGTTCTCGATGCCCATCGTGTCGAGCAACTGGCCACCAAAGCGTTCGCCCGCGATGCCGGTGCGGATGCCCTTGCGGGCGGCGTAGATGGATGCGGCTGCGCCGGCCGGGCCGCCGCCGACGATGAGGACGTCGTAGGGTGCCTTGTCGTTCAGCTCGGCGAGATTGCGCGCAGGTGTCGCCTGGTCAAGCTTCGCCACGACCTCTTCCAGCGTCATGCGGCCCTGCGCGAAGGGCTTGCCATTCAGGAATACGGCGGGAACGGCGAGGATGCCGCGGGTCTCGACTTCCTGTTCGAAGGCGGCGCCGTCGATGGCCGTGTGCGTGATCGCCGGATTGACCAGCGCCATGATGTTCAGGGCCTGAACGACGTCGGGGCAGTTCTGGCAGGAGAGCGAGTAGAATGTCTCGAAGTGAAGCGGGCCCTCGAGGGCGCGCACCTGGTCGAGCAGGCTTGATGGCTGCTTCACCGGCACG
>JBEIFU010000203.1:0-4927 GCA_040382295.1 Alphaproteobacteria bacterium | reverse complement strand
TGCTGGTTGTCACCAAGGCTGACAGCCAGGGTCGGACAAATTCGGACATTCGCCGTTCTGGCTGCGACCACGGCAGCTCTCGTCCTTGTGCACGCGCTTGTGATTTCGCCTTGGGTCTGGGCTCTGCTGCGAGCCGGCATCGGCGTCTGCGCAGCTGGAATGTTTGCGGTCCTTGAGGCCTGGCTCAATCAGCGATCAGTCAACGAGATCAGGGGGCGCATTTTCACCCTCTATGCGACCCTGAACAACTTCGCACTGCTGGGTGGGCAGTTCCTCTTCACGCTTGCAAGTCCACAGACACATGAGCTTTTTTCCCTCTGCGCCATCCTTACCATGCTGTGCCTGATCCCTGTCGGACTGACACGCCAGGAAGAACCACCCCGCCCGCAATCGGTCTCCCTGCACCTCGCGAGGCTCTACCAACTTTCACCCGTTGGCATGATCGGCGCTATTGTCGTGGGCCTGGTGTCAGGCGCCTTCTGGACATTGGCGCCCGTCTATGCCGCAGCGCGCGGCATGTCCGTTGATGGAATAGCGCTCTTCATGGCAGCGGTCATTTTGGGCGGGGCCCTGGCGCAGTGGCCTGTAGGCCGTCTCTCCGACCGGATGGACAGGCGCTACGTGATCGGAGCATGCGCAGCAGTGGCATCGCTCGCGGGGCTTTTGCTGGCAAGCCCGGTGCCCGCCGAGGGGATGGCGCAAGTCTGGATTTTGCTTGCCGGAGCGTTGTTCGGGGCCTCTGCCTTCCCGGTTGGATCGCTCACCAACGCGCATCTCAACGATCACGCGCGACGCGAGGAAATGGTTCAGGTTGCCTCGAGCAACTTGTTCGTCTATGGCGCAGCCGCCGCCATCGGCCCCGTGATCGCAGCCGGCGTCATCGCAATCGCGGACCTCAATGCGATCTTCTTCTACACGGCTTCAATGCACGCTCTTTTCGTCGCCTTCGTGCTCTACAGGGTGTTCCGGCGCAGGCCAGTTCCAGCTTCACAGCGCGAGCCGTTTGAGGCCGAGACCATTCAGCCGGCTCCCATGCACGTAAATCCATCGACGGTCGGCGACTGACGGCGGCGTTGGCGCCGCGCCGTCGTTACGTCGGCTTGTCACCGCGCGCACGCTGGAAGGAGGCAAAGACTGAAGCCGGATCATACTTCATCTGCTGTCCATCTTCTTCCGCCTCTGCCTTGACGGCGTCGCTCGCCGGCTTCAGGGTTGTGCCCTTCGCCTCCGCGGCTCTCGGCTTGCGCGCTGCAGCCTTCTCCACGGCAAGATCAAGTTCAAGCTGCGAACACAGGCTCAGCGTCACGGGATCAACCGGCTTGATATTGGTAATGTTCCAGTGGGTACGGTTCCTGATCGCCTGGATGGTTGTCTTTGTCGTTCCAACCAGCTTGCCGATTTCAACATCCGTCAGCTCGGGATGATTGCGCACCAGCCACGCGATGGCATCAGGACGGTCTTGCCGCCTCGACACAGGCGTATAGCGCTGTCGACCTTTCGTTGCCGCAGAAGGCATTTCGACGGCCGACTTGTTCATTACCAGCCTCTTGCGGGGATCTTTTTCAGCAGCGGCGATTTCCTCGCGCGTCAGCTGACCCATCATGACGGGATCAAGCGGAACGATCTTCTCGGGATGCATGTCATCAGCCATGGCCTTGATCTCGAGGGCGTGCAGGCCACAGAACTCCGCGATCTGGTCGAAGGTCAGCGTCGTCTGGTTGATCAGCCACATGGCCGTCGCCTTTGGCATGAGGGGCTTTGTCATCTGTCAATATCTCTCCGTTCAGTGCCGACGCATTTTCCAGCGCCAGACCAGGAAATTCACCTTGAGTGTAAGGGAGTTTCGATGGCGCCCTTATAGGGTTTTCAGGGGGCGGAGGGAAGGGGTCCCTGCCGCTTCTCTCAGGGCGTCAACAGGATCTTGCCGATGTGGCTTGAACCCGCCATTTTGCGATGGGCCTCGGCCACATTCTCCATGGCAAAGACACTGTCGACCACTGGCTTGACCCTGCCGCTCTCGATCAGTGGCCAGACATGTTCGCCCACCGATGCGGCAATTTCGGCCTTTTCGCCGACGCTGCGTGCCCTGAGCGTTGAGCCTGTGATCGTCAGGCGCTTCAGCATCAGCGGCAACAGGTTCAGTGTAGCCTCAGCCCCGTTCTGGAATGCGATATTGACCAGCCGGCCCTCGAGTTTCAGCAGGCCGATGTTCTTCTTGATGTAATCCCCGCCAACCATGTCCAGGATCACGTCGACACCGGCCCCGCCAGTCTCCGCGCGCACAACCTCGGCGAAATCAGCCTCGCGGTAATTGATCGCGCGCGCCGCACCGAAGCGCTCGCAGGCCGCACATTTATCGGCGGATCCAGCCGTCGTGAACACGCGATGCCCGCGCGCGGAGAACAACTGGATGGCCGCCGTCCCGATGCCGCTGGAGCCGCCATGCACGAGCAGCGTCTCTCCCGGTCTCAGGCGTGCCCGGTCAACGACATTTGTCCAGACAGTAAAGTGCGCCTCAGGAAGAGCGCCGGCATCGACAAGCGATACGCCCTTTGGAACGGGCAATGTGCTACCCTCGTGCGCAATGCAGTAATCCGCATAGCCACCCCCTGCGACAAGCGCGCAAACCGGATCGCCAATCTTGAAGCGCTTTACGTCGCGCCCCGTGGCGACGACCACGCCGGAGGCCTCGAGCCCCAACGTGTCCGGCGCGCCCGGAGGCGGCGGGTAAAGCCCGGCAACTTGCATCAGGTCACCCCGGTTCAAGCCGGTCGCGGCGACCTTGATGAGGATCTCCTGCGCTCCCGGTTCGGGCGTCGGGATCTCGCGGACGACGGGGCAAGGCTTACCCCCGCTAGTGCCGGCAACGACGGCTTTCATGGTAGCGGGCAGGGTGTTCATGATGGCAGGCCTCTTGAAGAAGGAGGGGTGAAGGGCTTGAATTGCAGTGTGCAATCAGCCGGGAGGGTGGTTATGGCGTGGGACGACCTTGATCCAAAGACAAAGAAGCTTGTGCCCCTGGACCTCGGACCCCTGTCCATTGAAGAATTGCAGGCAAGAATCCAGGATTTCCAGTCCGAAATCCGTCGCATGGAAGAGGCGATTGGGATGAAGCAGGCCCAGCGATCATCTGCCGACGCCCTCTTCCGCAAGACGTGATCCCTGCGTCAGCTCCATTTCTCAGTAAGAAATCGACATGCGCAACCCCCGCGCATCATGTTCGGGTTGCCGCGGCAGGTGCCTTGCACTCCCCAGGGCGATATGGCGCGCCGTCAGAACCAGCGCGCAGGCATCCACCAGGTCATCAGGCTTCCCGCCCGTTCCCCGCAGATCCTTGAGCCAGGCATCAAGCCCGGAAAACCCGGCAGTGCGCAATAAGTCCAGGCGCAGGCACAGCCCCGCAGCCGAATGTTTGCTGGCCAGCGGGCGCCTCTCATTCAGTCGTGCGAACGCAAGCTCGGGGTGCGCTTCAAAGATGCGGCTCTGTGTGCCAATGGAAATGGCGGACTCGATATCGAGGATGCGCGGCCTGATGTTCCAGCTCTGTCGCGAGATGCCACCAAGGCCCTGCGCTTTGCTCCACTGATTCGCAAGATCCCAGTCAGACTGATCGAAACGGAGCGCTCCGCGCGGCAGCGTCTTGAACACCCGGCTCCCGTAGGGTGAGAGGAGGGGGCGTGCCTCAACCTCGCATTGCCGCACGCCGGTATCTGAAATACCGATCGGCATGTCGACGGCAATCACCTCAGCGTTGGCATCTATCGCGTTCCAGTTTGGCGCAATTCGCCATGCAGCCTCAGTAAGGTTGAGCGTTGTCTCAACGACTAACCAGCCTGATCGACATCCATCCACACCTGCAATGCGTTGCGCGTGCGGAACCATCTCCGGGTTAACTCTCTTTAGGATGACGAGTTGTGGTTTTCATGCCAAGCTTGGCGCAAAGAATGCAAGCAGGCCTATCTTAAGCTTGCAGTGTGCCGCTTTGAAGTTTTCGATTCGCATCGGCTTCAGGGCGACCACGTCTTTCGCAAACCGCAGTAACCGGCGTCGGGAGAGAGCGATCGCATGAAGGGTTGGTTTAAAGGGGAATTCATGGCTTACAAGGCCGGCGGCGTGGAGCCTCAGGCCGCAAACGCGACAACGTTTGCTGGCTCGGAACTGTTCAGGCGCACCTTCGAGGAAGGCATGGCAATGGTAGAGGAAACCGCCACCTATCTCGACGGTAAGGGGCGCGCAGAATCGAAGCTGCTGCCATCCAAGGCGGCACTGACCTACGCGGGCGAAAGCATGCGCTTGACCACCCGCCTGATGCAGGTGGCGTCATGGTTGCTGGTTCAAAGAGCCGTCTCCGAGGGAGAGATGACCCCCACCGAGGCCCAGAATGACAAGTATCGCCTGGGCGCACGGGAGATCTGTCGCGGTTCACGTGGCGAGAGCCTCGATACCCTTCCGGCCAAGCTGGTTGAGCTGCTGTCCCGAAGCATGAACCTCTATGAGCGCGTGGAACGTCTCGATCAGATGATCTACGGCGCGGGGGAGCAAGCGCCCATCGGCGTCACCGCCCAGTTCGATCGCCTGCAGGCTGCCTTCGGCCGCGCCGCTGAAGAGGCACGGCGCGGTAACGTCTTCATGCGACAGATGAAGAGGGCCGGAGCCTGAGGCCATCACCTGACGAGCAGCGTCTCCGAAAAGCCGCCGTCAGGAGCGCCCCTGAAAAGTAGAGTTGAGGCCCTACTTCTTCGTGGCTGCGCCAATACCCTCGAACTTTTTCGCAAACTTCGATACCCGGCCGGCGCGATCAAGGATCTGCTGGTTGCCGCCCGTCCAGGCCGGATGCGTCGTCGGATCGATATCCAGCGTCATGACATCGCCTTCGGCACCCCATGTCGAACGGGTAAGATACTTCGACCCGTCGTTCAGAAGGACG
>JBEIFU010000202.1:0-4933 GCA_040382295.1 Alphaproteobacteria bacterium | reverse complement strand
TTGTTACGGGCTGACAGTGGGTGGGCTGGTGCCTCTTCTGTCGGGTGCGCGGACGATCCTGCATCCGACCCCGCTGGAGGGCCGTGACATTGTCCGGCGGATTAAACACCATGGCGCCACGATCCTGCCCGCCACGGACACTTTCGTAAACCAATACGCGCGTCTTGCTTCTGCGGATGCGTTGGCGACGCTGCGACTTGTCGTGTGCGGCGCTGAGCCGCTGAGAGAGAAGACACGGTCACTGCTCGAGGCCAAGACAAAGGCTGCCGTGGTGGAGGGCTATGGCGTGACGGAGTCGTCGGCGGTCATTTCCAGCAACACCCCCGATGACAACTTGATTGGCAGCGTAGGTCGATTTCTGCCCGGTATCGAGTGGCGAACCGAACCCTTCGAGGGCTTGTCCGGCGCTGGACGCCTGTTCGTGCGCGGACCCAATATCATGCTTGGCTACATGAAGGATGGCATTATCACCATGCCCCCGGAGGGGTGGCATGATACAGGTGACATCGTCTCAGTGCGCAATCACCATCTGTACATCGAGGGGCGGGCGCGGCGCTTTGTGAAGATCGCTGGAGAGCTTGTGGCCCTCGGCGCTGTCGAGCACGCGGCCGCTACGCTCTGGCCTGATCATGTCCATGCGGCTATCTCGATGCCGGGGTCCACGAGGCAGGAAGAGATTGTCCTGGTCACGGATTGCGCTCAGGCACGTCGCGAAGACTTTCAGGCCTGGGCGCGGTCCAGCCACGTCTCACAAATGGTTGTTCCGCGTCGAATCATCTGTCTTGCGTCAATACCTCTGCTGGGAACCGGAAAGCCAGACTATTCCGTGGTTGCGCATGTGGCGCGCACGGCTGCAGGCTTGGACTGAGGACCTCTCGATCAATGCCTCCGCAGTTCGGCCGTCTCCAGATGCTCTGGCACGCGAACCTCCCATCCGAGTTCGTCCTTGATGCGCATGCGCAGCGCGTCCGCGGCTGAAGGTTCACCGTGCGTCACATAGGTGCAACGCGGCGGCTTTTCGAAGTTCTTGAGCCAGGTCATCAGCTCGTCGGCGTCGGCGTGTGCCGACAGGTTCCCCAAAGCTGCGATTTCGGCACGTATGGGGACGTAGCTGCCATGGATCTTCACCTCGCGCGCGCCAGAGAGCATCGCCGCGCCGCGAGTTCCTTCGGCCTGAAATCCAGCAAACACGATTGCATTTTCGGGGTGCGGACCAAACGCTGCAATATGGTGCACCACGCGACCGCCCGTGGCCATGCCGCTGCCTGCGATGATGATCTTTGGCTCCTTCGAGAGGTTCAGCTTGCGCGACTCCTCGACCGAGTTGACGATGCGGGCGGCCCTGCACATGGCCTCGCAGGTCACGTGGTCGAGCCGATGCTCGCGCTGGTGACGCTCGTAGATGTCTGTTGCGTCCTGTGCCATCGGGCTATTCAGGAAAACCGGCGTTGTAATGGGGATACGACCCTTTTTCTTAAGGTCCGCGATTGCAAGTAAGAGGGTCTGGGTGCGCCCGACGGCGAAGGCCGGGATAACGACGGTCCCGCCACGCTTGAGCGTGCGATTGATGATGTCGGCAAGATGGGCGTCGGGATCGTGGTTTTCATGCTGCCTGTTGCCGTAGGTCGACTCGATGACCAGATAGTCCACCCGCGACATGGGCTCCGGCGCTCGCATGATGGTGTCATGCTGTCGACCGAGGTCCCCGCTGAAACCGACGACCATCCTGCCGTCCGACACTCTCACCGTTGAGGCGCCGAGAATGTGGCCCGCTGGGGACAGGGCGACCTTGACGCCGTCCACGGGTTCGAATTCGTGGCCGAAAGGAACGGTGACCATGTGGCGAAGAGCGGCTTCCGCATCGCGCTCGGTGTAGAGCGGCAAGGCGGGGTGATGACGGGAATAGCCTTTCCGGTTGGCTCGCTCCGCATCTTCCTCCGCGAGCCGAGCGCTGTCGGGCAGGAGGATGCGGCAAAGATCTGCCGTGGCCTCGCTGCAGTAAACACGTCCCCGGAATCCCTTCCTGACCAGAAGCGGCAGATATCCGGTGTGATCGATATGCGCATGTGTCAGAACCACGGCAGAGATGGCGGAGGGCTTGAATGGGGGCTCGGCCCAGTTGCGAAGCCTCAAGGGCTTGACCCCCTGAAAGAGGCCGCAGTCGACCATGACCCTCGCGTCCCCAATCCGCAGCAGATATTTGGATCCCGTGACAGTGCCAGCGGCTCCAAGGAATTGCAGGTCCATCGTCATTCGCCCCCACTCCTGTCCCTCGTCGATTCATGCGAGACTATCAGGAACTGGAGCGCTGCCCAGCCCGCGATGCAGATTGAGGAAGGCTTAAGGGGGCTATTGTGCGGCGGCGGCCGCCAGACGTGTGCGCGGCACCTCGGCGAGGCTGGGGGTCATGTAGTCGCGTGACATCGGCAGGGCATCGACCCGACGGGCCAACTGCAGCTGGAATACCATATGCCCTTGCCATCGGAAGGCCATTTCGGAGGCTGCAAGATAAAATTCCCACATCCTGCAGAAGCGCTCGTCATAGAGCGCGGCGGCCTTCTCTCGGTTGCTGTTGAAGCGCATGCGCCACGCGGCCAGCGTCATGGCATAATGCAGGCGCCAGATCTCGATATCGGTGACGATGAGGCCCGAGCGCTCGATGGCTGGCAAGACCTCGCTGAGCGCAGGCGTGTAGCCGCCGGGGAAGATGTATCTGTCGATCCACGCATTCGTGACCCCAGGGCCGTCGCTTCGCCCGATGGAATGCACCAGGGCTACTCCATCGTCGGACAAAAGAGACGATATCTGACGAAAGTAGCTGTCGTAGTGGCCGGCGCCCACATGCTCCAGCATGCCTACGGAGACAATGCGATCAAAGTTGCCCTGCGTCTGCCTGTAGTCCTCCTGCACGAATTCCACCCTCGAAGACAAGCCCGACTGGTCAGCCCTTCTCTTTGCTACGGCCAATTGCTCGCTTGAGAGGGTTATGCCCCGCACAGTCGTTGCATGGGCTTCTGCCAGATGGAGGCCAAGACCACCCCAGCCCGATCCGATGTCCAGAACCCGCATGCCCCTGCGAAGAGCCAGCTTGGCGGCGATCCTACGCTTCTTGTTCTGCTGAGCGACCTCAAGGGTGTCGCTCGGCGTTTCAAAGAAGGCACACGAATATTGCCGGTCGGCGTCGAGAAACAGGTTATAAAACTCCGCTGACAGGTCGTAATGGTGGGCGACATTTCGTCGTGCCCTGGTCATGCCATTGCGCTGCATGAGGCCACGCAGCATGTAGCGTGTCCGTGCGATCCACTCCAGATGTCCCCCTCCGAAGCCAGTCGCGAGGTTACGTGTAAGGAGGCATAGCAGATCCGCGATGTCGCCTTGCTCGAGGGTCAGGCGCCCCTCCATGTAGGACTCGCCGAGGGTCAACTGAGGGTTTCTGAGCAGGTTCCAGACCGTCTCCCAGTCATGCAGCCGGATGACGACAGCGGCACCTGACATGCAACCGATGTCATGATGGGCTCCATCCGGACCTATGACGACAAGATGCCCTGCGGTCACAATCCGGCGCATCATCGCGATCAGCATTTGCATCATGGGACGTTCCACTCGGGGTGTCGTGCGACCGGCCTCGTTGAAGCCGATCGCACCACATGTCAGGCCGCCTTGATTGCGATTTTTCTTGTCTCCTTGCGGGCGCCGGCCGGCTTTGCGATGTGCAGGCGCAGGACACCCTTCTCATAGGACGCGTCCACCTTGGCGCTGTCGAGTTCAAACGGAAGTTCGAGGGATCTCGAGAATGCACCATAGGAGCGTTCGGCGCAGAAGTAGTCGCGGTCCTTGACCTGCCTCTCGGCCTTCTTTTCGCCCTTGATGGTCAGGATGTCTCCCGAGACCGAGATGTCGACATCCTTCGGGTCGATGCCAGGCAGTTCGGCCGTGATGTCCACAGCATCGCTTGTCTCGACCATCTCAAGTGGTGGCCAATAGGTGGCGTCTGTCATGGGGGCAGCAGCCCAGCGACCGGAAAAGTCGTCGAAGAGGCGATCGATCTGGCGCTGCAGGTCCATCATGTGACTGCCGAGGGATGTACCGGCTCTTTGAAACAGGCTTGGCAAAGTGGTGCGGGTTTCCATGTGTACCTCCGTTGGGAACGCTCACTGTCCTTTCCTTGTAGCCCGGGCTGCGACCATGATCCGTGATGCATAGCAAGGATGCTTTGCTCAGGTCCCCGTGCGCGTCAGTGCGTCAGAAACAGTGCAAACGGTGCGGGTGTGCGCAGGAGGTTGCGTGTAACTCCGCCCAGCAGGAACTCGCGCAGGCGGCCATGTCCATACCCGCCTAGCACCAGCATATCGCAATGGTTCGCGGTCACGCCCTGCCTGATGGCCTCGGCGACAGAGCGACCCTGGGGGTCGACGACATGCTCGCTGGCCTCGATGCCGTGAAGGGCGAGATAATCGCGCAAGGCAAGCAGTTCTTCTGCGCGACCTGTCGCCTCTGTCACCTCGAGGGAATGCACCGCATCTGCCCGTGACAGAAACGGAATGGACGCAGTGGCAGCGTGCGCAGCCGTCGCGCTCCCGTCGAAGGCGACCGCAATGGTGTTGCCGAAGTCGGTGGCGCGAAGCTGAGGCACAAGCAGCACAGGTCGCAAGCCTTCAAGCAGAGCCGTCTCGACCCCTGCCCTCGCGTCTTCCCGGGCGTCTACGCCTGGTACAACCCCGAAAACCACAAGATCCGACAGGCGGCTTGCGCGCTCGATTTCTTCCGAGAACATGCCCTGCACGACTTTCATGTCGGCAGATGCGGACAAACGCTTGCCCGGCTTCTTGATGGTCTCGATGCCTGCACGCACGACCGCCTGGTCGAATGAAGCCCGCGCCAGGCGGTGCGCCTCATCGGCGGCCCGCATCGCGGCCTCGATCGCGTACGCTGC
>JBEIFU010000201.1:0-4966 GCA_040382295.1 Alphaproteobacteria bacterium | reverse complement strand
CGGCGACCTGTAACCCCAGGACAGCCAGAAGCGTGCCAGTTCCATGATGAATGTGCGGTGGCACCCCGTCTGGCGCGTTTGCGCCAGACGGAGGGTTTCCATCAGGTTAATCGGTGGTGTCAGCCGCCGATCGGTCCCCCGGTGCGACGCCGGACTGCGAGCACGGCGGGTCGCCCCGGCACACCCGACTTGAAATCGGGCCAGACCTTGTTCGGTTTTGGATCAATGTCCTCGCCGGGATGCTGCACGGCAAGGAACAGGGTCTCGCCATCCGGCGTGAATTCGGGCCCGGTCGCCTCTGCACCCCGTGGCACATTGAGGAAGAGACGCGGCTTTGCCCGCTGCGGCCCATCGACGGCGCAGGCAAACAGGCCGTTGGGGATCGGCTTGCGGAATGACCAGCGCCGGTTGTCCGTCGCGATCCACAGGCGTCCCTTCGGATCGAAGACCAGATTGTCGGGCCCGGACAGCGCAGATACATCAGGGTTCTGCGCGTCCTCGCCTTCGAGCGGCCCGGCCAGTAGGAAGACGGACCAGTTGAAGCGCTCGGCCGCGTGGTCGATCGAGGTGCCCTCGCCTGGCGGGACGAGCTCGAGGATATGTCCGTCCTCGTTTTCCGCCCGGGGATTGGCCGCGTCGACGTGGACTTCCTTGCGGTCGTTGTTGCGCGTCAGGTTGACGAAAACGTGGCCTGTCACCGGCGAGACGTCGATATCCTCGGGCCTGTCCATCGGGGTGCCACCCGCCACCTGCGCCGCGCGGCGCGCCTCGATCACGACATCGGCCTGAGAGGTGAACCCGTGCTCTGCCGTCAGCTTGCCCTGGCCATGAACCAGCGGAACCCACGTGACGCCATCCTCATCGAAGCGGGCAACGCTCAGCGTTCCCTCGTCCAGCAGGCGGCCATTGGCGGTACCCGCGGCCGGGTCAAATGTCCCGTCAGACACAAAGCGGAAGACGAACCCCCACGTGCGATCCTCCCCCAGGTAGACCACAACCCGGCCATCCTTGTTGACGATCGGGGTCGCCGCCTCATGGCGACAGCGCCCGAGTGCCGTACGCTTGATGGGCGCAGCGTGGGGCGAGAAGGGATCAACCTCCACCATCCAGCCGAAGCGATTGGACTCGCGCGGTTCGACCGATACGTCGAAACGCCTGTCGACCCGTCCCCACGGCATCCGCCTCAGCGGCGCGCCCGCGTCGACCGCAGCCTGCTCGGCCGCCGTCAGGCCGGCCTGCGCCACCAACAGGGACTCGGTTTCCCGATCGCCGTCGGGGATGCGACCGATGAAGTAGGACTGGAAATTCTCCTCGGCCGACAGAACCGTACCCCAGGGTGTCTTGCCGCCCGCACAATTGCCCAGTGTACCTTTGGCCCGCCGCCCCGAAGGATCCTGGCGCGTCTGCAGGCGTTTATCGCCAGCCGCGGGCCCGCGGATCTCCATCGGCGTCGTGGCACTGATGCGCCGCGCCAGCTTGCTCTTGAGGTCGACCTGCCACTTCCCATCGCGCCTGACCATGCCGACGACGCTCAGGCCCACCGCCTCCTGCTCGAGCGCAACACTCGCCGCGGTGTATCGGGGTGCCTTGCGGCCGGCCGCCGTCATGTCTTCAAGCGTCGCATATTCATGATTGACGACCAGCACGCCGCGCTCTGGCTGTCCAGCCACTGCGGGCGCAGGAACGAACGCAACATAGTCACAGTTGAAGCCGAACTGCTGCTTCTGCGTCCGGGCCGTCAGCCGACCGGGCTTGAACCTGGGTCCACCAGCCCGCAATACGTCGCCCCAGCGGATCAGGACCTCGGCCTCATAGCCGTCAGGCACCGCGTGCGTATCGATGACCTCGGACGGCAAAGGCTTGAAGTCGAGCACGGGCGCGCTGGCAGAAGCTCCGCCCCGCACGACAGAGGGGGTTTCACAAGCAGCCAACAGGGGCGCTGCTACAGTCGCCCCCGCACCCATCAGGAACAGGCGCCGCGAGATCAATGTCCGGATGGGGGCCGGCGCGCTCGCTGCCGCCCGGTCTTCTCCCTGGTCTTCCCAATGCATCTTTAGAAATGTCTCCGCAGAATTCCGACCCCGAAACCTAGAGCGGTTTCATGTCGTTTGCATAACGCTTCCAGTTCTCGACGTAATGCAGGGCCGAGAGGCGGTTCATGGCTTCCTCGCGCTCGCCGGCCTGCCGCATGATCCGGCCAGGCGCGCCCATCACCACAGAATTATCAGGAATTTCCTTGCCCTCGGTGATCAGCGTGTTGGCGCCGATCAGGCAATTCTTCCCGATCCGCGTGCGGTTCAGGATGATCGAGCCGATGCCCACCAGCGTGTTGTCGCCGATGGTGCAGCCATGCAGCATGACCATGTGCCCGACCGTTACCCCGGCGCCAATGGTCAGGGGCACGCCAGCATCACTGTGCAGCACCGACCCGTCCTGAATGTTCGAGTTCTCGCCGACCGTGATCAGGTCGTTGTCGCCGCGGATGACGGCGTTGAACCAGACGCTCGCGCCCTTGAGCAGGCGCACATTTCCGATCACCGATGCGCTCGGTGCGATCCAGTAGTCGCCCGGCGCGGGTAACTGTGGGACGATCTCTCCCAGCCGATAGGCCGACATGAGCTGAAACTCCTTTAGAGGGTCGGGCTGATACCGACAGACTGGTTATCGCCTGTTCGATGGCTTGACCACACCCCAAAACCCCAGGGCCTTCCCGCACAGGTTGCCGCTCGCGCGCCCAGCATACCAAATCGCGTGGTTTCTTACCGAATCAATTGTGCCAAATTCGGACCGCCGCGACCCCAATCCCCATGTTTCCCGGGGTGCGGCTCAGAACATGCATCTCAGACCGTCATGTCCCGGATCCCCCGCGGGGTCGTGGCACTGGAGTTTCGAAATGAGAACAGGATCGCTGGTCCTTGCGACACTTGGCATGCTGGCTGCAACAGGCCCTGCCGCAGCCGAGAGATTCACGAGCTGGTATGGTGCCATCGAGGGCGGCAGCAACTGGATCGAACAATTCGAGCTTGAAGAGTACCTGACACCCCTCGGCGCGCCTCCGGCGGCGTCGATGATGCGCGCCGAACCCGGCTGGGCTGCCATGGTGTCCCTTGGATATTCCTTTGAAGAGGCCTGGCGCCTCGAGGTGGAAGGTGGCTATCGCAGCAACAGCCTCGATACGATCCTGCCTGCTGGCGGCACGACAACCACGATCGACGGTCGGTTCCGCAACTTCACCCTCATGGCCAATGTGGTGCATGACATCGTTTCGCGCGAGGGCATTGTCCTGTCGCTCGGTGGTGGCATTGGTGCCGTCCACAGCCGCGTCGACGCCACGGGGCTCTCCAGCGCCGAGGATGGCGACGACGTCTCGCTTGCTTTCCAGGGCATCGCCGGCCTCAGCGTGCCGATGAATGACTGGCTCGATGTGGCACTGAACTATCGCTTTCTTTATGTCCGCTCGATGAACCTCGTGGATGAGAACGCCGCGAGCCCCGCGCTCGCCAATGTCAGCCTCGAGGATGTCAAGAGCCACACCGTGACCCTCGGCTTCCGTTTCGGGGAGCGACCCGGCGAGGTCCCGGTGGTCCAGGCTGCTCCGCCGCTACCACCACCGCCGCCTGAGGTTGCGCGCCAGTACATCGTGTTCTTCGGCTTCAACAAGTGCAACATCACGCCCAGTGCCGACATGGTGCTGTCGGAAGCTGCCAATGCTGCACGCCAGCTCGGCACCGTGACGGTGCGCATCTCCGGTCACACCGACACGGTGGGCTCGGTTGCCGCGAACCAGAAACTGTCCGAGTGTCGTGCCGGCGCCGCGCGCACGAACCTTGTCGGCAAGGGTGTTCCGTCCGACGCCATAAGGTCCACCGGCTATGGCGAAAGCCAGTTGCTGATCCAGACGGGGGACGGCGTGAAGGAGCCCCAGAACCGCCGGGTGAACGTCGACCTCGACTGACCCTGCGTGTGTTTCGCGCGCTGCGTTCGCCGCGCGGGCGAATGGCCAGCGCGGTTTCGTGCCCAGCGCGAATTTCCTGCGCAGGATCAACGCCCGGCGTCCGCGGCGCGGCGCGCAACCGCGTTTGCAAACGGCGCGCATCGTGCGAAGCTTCGCGACCAGAGGATCCCTGCCCATGATCTCGCGCCTTGGTCTCGTTCTGCTGTTCCTGACGGGTCTTGCCTTCCTCTTCGTCTCGGTGACGGAGTGGGGCTATACCATTCCCATCGAGAAGGCCGTGCAGGCTGATCTCGTGACGAATGCCTCGCCGGCCCGCGTGAACGGCCTCGTCCTTGAGGCGCTCGAGCGCGACGACATCGAGGAAGCGGACATGTATCTCGAGATCGCTACCTTCCTCGACTATCAGCTTCCTGAAAGCACGCTGATGCGCGTGAAGGAAGCCCATGAGCTCTCTGCGACCGTGATCCGCAACACCAAGCAGTTCGGCGAAGGCTTCGTGACCGGCTCGGGAGATTCGACCGCCGGCATCGCCGGTGCCGTGACCTCGGACCTGACGGTGATCGGCGACCTGCGTGACATTGCGCTGGAAGGCGGACGCATGCTGGCCGGTCAGCCCTATTCGGAACTGATCCTCGGCCTCTCGGTGGTCGGCGTGGGTGTAACCGCTGCGACCATTGCAACAGGCGGTGGAGGTATCATTGCGAAGACCGGGATCTCGCTCGTCAAGGCCGCCCGCAGGGCCGGACGCCTGACAACCGAATTCGCCACCACGCTGACCCGGCTGACGTCGGAGGCCGTCAACATGCCGCTCCTGCGCCGGACGCTGGCCAGCGTTGATCTCACCGACCTTAACCGGACGCAGCGTCTGATCGGAGACTATGGCCGCAACGTGCGCGCAGCCAAGCTGCTGCCGGTCCTCTCGCGCATGGGCGAGATCAGCAACCGGGTCGGGCCGGCTGAGACCGTGCGGCTCATGAAGTTCGTCAAGACGGGCGAGAATCTGGACGACGT
>JBEIFU010000200.1:0-5017 GCA_040382295.1 Alphaproteobacteria bacterium | reverse complement strand
CGGCATGATCAGCCAGATCGTGGCGACATTCTCCCGCAAGCCGGTGTTCGGCTATCTCGGGATGGCCTACGCCATGGTGGCCATCGGCGTGGTCGGGTTCGTCGTGTGGGCCCACCACATGTACACTTCTGGCATGGGCGTCGACACCGAGGCCTACTTCCTCGTCGCCACCATGATCATCGCCGTCCCGACGGGCATCAAGATCTTCTCGTGGATTGCCACCATGTGGGGCGGTTCGATCGAGTTCAAGACGCCCATGCTCTGGGCCATCGGCTTCATCTTTCTCTTCACGCTGGGTGGTGTGACGGGCGTGGTGCTGGCCAACTCGGGGCTCGATACTTCACTACACGACACCTATTACGTGGTGGCGCACTTCCACTACGTGCTGTCGCTCGGCGCCGTCTTTGCGATCTTCGCTGGCTTCTATTACTGGGCCGGCAAGATGTGGGGCTACCAGTACAGCGAGTTCTGGGGCCAGGTGCATTTCTACCTGACCTTCGTGGGTGTGAACCTGACTTTCTTCCCGCAGCACTTCCTCGGCCTCGCCGGCATGCCGCGTCGCTATGTCGATTATCCCGACGCCTACGCCTACTGGAACTATCTGTCGTCGATGGGTTCGTTCCTGTCAGCCTTTGCCACGCTTGTGTTCATCTGGGTCATCATCGAGATGTTCATGGCCAAGCGAAAGGCGGGCGACAATCCGTGGGGTGTTGGTGCCACGACGCTTGAATGGACGCTGCCCTCGCCACCGCCATTCCACCAGTTCAACACGCTGCCGCGCATTACCGGCAAGGAGCACGGGCATTGACCTCAGGTCCTGCCACAGCAACAGCAGACGGGGCTCGCGCATCGCTCGCGGGCCCTGCTGACTATCTGGCATTGCTCAAGCCGCGGGTGATGTCACTCGTTGTGTTTACGGCACTCGCCGCGATGATCGCTGCGCCGGGCGCCGTGCACCCGATGATAGGGTTCTTCTCCCTTCTGTGCATCGCTGTCGGTGCGGGAGCATCGGGCGCATTGAACCAATGGTATGACGCTGACATCGACGCGATCATGACACGTACAAGCACCCGACCCATTCCTGCAGGCCTCATCTCTCGTCAGGCAGCTCTGGAGTTCGGCGGGTTCCTCGCCTTCTTCAGCGTCTTCACGATGGCCTTCACCGTGGGCTACATGCAGGCCGCACTTCTGGCCGCCACCATCGCTTTCTATGTCTTCGTCTACACGATGTGGCTGAAGCGCTCGACAGTCCAGAACATCGTCATCGGCGGTGCTGCGGGGGCTCTTCCGCCTGTCATCGGCTGGGCGACAGTAACGGGCAACGCTTTTGACCCCGCCGCATGGTCACTGTTCCTCTTGATCTTCCTCTGGACCCCGCCGCATTTCTGGGCCCTCGCCCTGGCGGGCAGCGATGATTATGCGCGCGCTGGCGTGCCCATGCTTCCTGTCGTCAAGGGCTCCCGCGCCACGCGCAACCAGATCCTTCTCTACAGCATCATCATGTCTGCCGCCGCACTGGTGCCCTGGTCGCTGGGCTGGTTTGGTCCCGTCTATGGCGTCACGGCTGCCATCGGCAGTCTTGTCTTCGTCGCCATGGCAACGCGGCTATGGCTGGCGCCGCCCGATCAGGAGCGCAATCAGGCGCTTCAGCTTTTTGCTTGGTCGATCTTCTACCTGTTCGCCGTCTTCACGGCGCTCGCCGTCGAGCGTCTGGTCGGCTTGTCGCCGACAGGGTCGTGAGAGGCATCATGGAACTCTCACCTGAGGAGAAACGGAAACTGTCGCAGCGCAACTGGGCACTCGCTGGCCTTCTGATGGTGTTTGTTGCGCTGGTCTTTGTCGTCACGCTGGTCCACCTGGGCGCGAATGTTGCCCAGCGCGCGATGTAGGAGCACCGCCATGCGAAACCTGTCCCGCAACGATAAAGTTCTCGCCCTTTGCCTGAGCATTCTTGTGAGCATGGGCGCACTCACCTATGCGTCGGTCCCCCTCTATCGATTGTTCTGTCAGCTCACGGGCTTCGACGGCACCCCGCTCAGGGCCGAAGGGCCCTCCGGGCAACGCCTCGAGCAGATGATTGAGGTTCGTTTCGACTCCAACACGGCCCCCGCCCTCGACTGGGACTTCGGACCCGAGCGCCGGTCGATGAAGGTTCACCTGGGCGAAAGTGGCTTCACCAATTTCGTGGTGCGCAACAGGGCCGGTCAGGAACTGGTGGGCACTTCGACGTTCAACATCACGCCGCTGATTGCGGCCAAGTACTTCAACAAGACACAGTGCTTCTGCTTCGAGCGTCAGCCTTTGAAGGCGGGCGAGACCGCAAAGCTTGGCGTCGCCTTCTTCGTCGATCCCGCCATAGCGACCGACCCCGAGACCAAGCGGCTCAAGTCGATCACGCTCTCGTATACTTTTTTTCCAGCAAAGGGTGACACCTCCGATGTCGCCGCTTTGAAAACTCCGTAGGGGCCAACAATGGCAAACGAACCAGTCAGACACGACTACCATCTTGTCGAACCGAGTGCCTGGCCGCTCGTCGGATCGATCGCAGCCTTCGTCTCGGCTGTGGGCGCGATTGCCTATTTCCAGACGCTCAAGGGCGCCGCTCCGCTCTTTGGTCTGTTCTCTGGCCCCTGGCTGCTGTTGCTTGGCTTTGCACTGCTGATCTACACTTTCTACGGATGGTGGCGGGATGTCGTGAAGGAGTCCGTGGTCAACCACGACCATACGCCAGTCGTGAAACTGGGCCTGCGCTACGGCATGATCCTCTTCATCGCCTCCGAGGTGATGTTCTTCGTGGCCTGGTTCTGGGCCTATTTCAACGCAGCCCTGTTTCCCGCCGATGTCGGCCTGACGGGTTGGCCCCCGGCTAACATTGCAACCTTCGATCCGTGGGACATTCCGCTCCTCAACACGCTGGTCCTGCTCACGTCGGGCACGACGGTGACCTGGGCACACCACGCCATCCAGACCGGAAACCAGCGCGATGCCGTCCGAGGGCTCGCACTGACCGTCCTGCTCGGCATGATCTTCACCGCCCTCCAGGTCTACGAGTATACCCACGCAACCTTCGATTTCGCGGGCAGCATCTACGGCGCCACGTTCTACATGGCCACCGGCTTCCATGGGTTTCACGTGATCGTGGGCACGATCTTCCTGGCTGTATGCCTCTTCCGCGCCCAGGCAGGCCACTTCACCCCGCAGAGCCATTTCGGCTTCGAGGCAGCGGCCTGGTATTGGCATTTCGTGGACGTGGTGTGGCTGTTCCTCTTCGCCGCCATCTATGTGTGGGGCGAAGGCGCACACGCCATCGGCGCCCACTGATCATCGATTGGCTGCGGCGGCAAAAACTGCCCAGCCATCGCTCAGGGATCGGCTATGATCGCGCCAGCCGATCCCCACGACCAACACCGGTGCGAAATGCCTGAACCCGACGTAGCACCATTCTGGCGCTCAGCCTTGCTATGCAGGTGCCCCCATTGCGGCAGGGGTGCACTTTTCGCGAGCTACCTGAAAGTTGCACCGAGCTGCTGCAACTGCGGCCTCGACCTCACCTTTGCGGAGCATGGCGATGGCCCGGCCGTCTTCGTCGTACTTGTGGCCGGCGCCCTGGTCCTGTCGACAGCGATGTTCGTCGAGCTGCGGTTCGCTCCGCCCATGTGGGCGCATGCGCTGATCCTTGGCCCGCTGACAGTAGGCCTCTGCCTCGGACTTCTGCCCGTCTTCAAGTCGCTGTTCGTGGCCGTGCAGTTTCGCCACGCCCGCGACAGGGAGGGCTGATGCAGTTCTCCTTCTTCTTCTTTCGTCCGCTACCGGTCATGACTGTCGCCGCCACCCTGGCACTTCTGCTGCTCATCGGGCTTGGCACATGGCAGCTGCAGCGCCGCGCCGAGAAACACGAGATCCTGGCCCAGATCGAGGCCCGCCGTATCATGGAGCCGGCACCTGTCGAGATCCTGCTGCCCGTGGGGGATTACGCGATCTTCCGGCCAGCGACAGCAGCCGGTACTTTCCTGCACGAGAAAGAGGCCTATGTCTCCGAGGCGCGCACCGATACCGGCCCCACGCGTCCAGGCGTACGCGTGATGACACCACTCCAACTGATGGACGGCAGCCTGATCCTGGTCGACCGCGGCTGGGTGCCGCTGGACCAGCGTGACCCGTCGACCCGCACGCAAGGCCAGGTCGACACCGAAGTGACAGTCGAGGGCTCATTCCGTCGCTCGGCCCCTGGTTCGACCTTCACGCCGCCACCCGATCTGAAGCAGCGGACCTGGTTCCGCCGAAGCGCAACCGACATCGCCGTGGGGTTGGGTCTGACCCTTCGCTCGCCATTGATCTTCGAAGCGACCAGCCGCGTGCCGGGCGGGCCCGAGCCGCTGCCGACAGCCGTGAACATTCCCGACAACCATCTGAACTATGCCCTGACCTGGTTCGCGCTGGCGGTGGTGCTCGCGGTCTTCTATCTGCGCTTCCATGTCGTGCAGGGCAGGCTGGGGTGGCACCGATGAGGTTCATCTCGACCCGCGGCCAGGCACAATCCATCGGTTTCGACGACGTTCTCCTGTCCGGCCCGGCGCCGGATGGCGGCCTCTATGTCCCTGAAACATGGCCGAAGCTGGACTGGGTGCGCCTGCAAGCAGGGCCGCAACACGGCTACGCAGCGCTCGCAGCCAGCATCCTCGGCACATTTTGCGGCTCGACCGACTGGCAGCCGACGATCGACAGGGTAACCCGCGACGCCTATGGCCGGTTCTCCGACCCGCGCGCAGCCCCCCTGCGCGAAATGGAAGCGCACCGCTGGCTGCTCGAGCTCTTCCATGGACCGACCCTTGCCTTCAAGGATTTTGCCCTGCAGGTCCTGGGGCCCCTGATGAACGAGGCGCTCATGCGTCGCAACCGTCGCGCCCTCGTACTGGCCGCGACTTCCGGGGACACGGGCGCAGCAGCCGTTGACGCACTTGCCGGGCAATCCAACATCGATCTCGTGGTCCTGCATCCCCGCGGTCGCATTTCCGAT
>JBEIFU010000199.1:0-5017 GCA_040382295.1 Alphaproteobacteria bacterium | reverse complement strand
CGATGATGCCAAGGCAAAGTGCTGGATGGCGCAGGGCCCAGTTCGTTGCCGAGGAAATCACGGACCCGTTTTCCGGAGCTTGTACAACGTCAGTGTAACCTGGCGACCGCCCTTCGAATAGTTGATGCCCGATACGCTGTCGATGGCGTCGGCGCTGAAGTTATTCTTCTGGAGGTAGGCTTGGAACTCAACCAGCTTGTCGTCGGATACCAGCGCCACCGACTCCGGCGTCTTGGTCAGAAAGTCGGCGGCGTCCGCCCCTGTGCCTGCCAGCTTGATCCTTGTGCCCACAAGAAAAACCAGACTTGGTTCGTGATAGCCTGCGACCGTCACGGCAGCGGGCGCTGCGCCGGTTCTTTCGATCATCTCGGCAGCCCTGACGCTTACCAGCAATTGCTGCAAGTTGGGGGCGACCACTGTCATGGCGACGGTTGCGAAGAGCGCTCCCGAAGCGATTGTTGCCACCGAGGCATTTTCGCCCTCGCCCCGCAACAAGAAGAAAACGGCTGCGCCGCTGGCCAAGATGATCGGCACGGCTAGAAGCCAGAGTACCATGCCGCTTCCGGTGCCGTAGGTACTCGGCAGGAACATGACCAGTGCACCGGTCAGGGCAATCGATATCATGATCCAGAGCAGTGTCCCGATGCGGACCCAGATATTGTCAAGAAAGCCGCGACTTTCCCGGACTCCAGCCATCACTGCAGCGCCACAGAGCAATGCCAGCGCCGGATATAGCGGCAACGGGTAGTGGGGCAGCTTGGTTGGCAAGAGCTCGAGCATTATCCATGCGGGTACAATCCATGCCACGAGGAAGCGTACGGCTCCTTCTTGCAGCCTGGATGTGGCATAGATGATGCCCGGCGCGAGAAAGAGCCATGCCGGCCAAAATCCGATCAGCAGGGATATGAGGTAATAGCCAGGCGGTCCCCAGTGTCCTTCAGCCGAGCCTGATACCTTCCCTAGGAAGTCTAGTCCGATGGCCTCACGGAAGTACTCGCCGCTTGTGACCAGTCCGATCGCGACAAGCCACGGCACGTTGATCAGGATGATGATGCCAAGCCCGAAAATCGGTCGCATTGACATGATCCATGCCCATCTGCGTTCCCAGAATGAAAGCGCGAAGACAGATAACCCGACGAAGAACAGGATCATGGGACCCTTTACGAGGATCCCCAAGCCGGTCGCGAGGCCCAGCAGCGCCGAGTAGCGCAGCTTGGGTTGTTCTGCGCCCTGTCGGGCTGCCATGAAGAACTGAGCAATCAGGTACTGCGAGCCGACGACACAGGCCAGAAGAACGGCGTCGGTCTTTGCGATGTGTGCTTCACCTATTACCAAAAGCGATGAAGCAAAGATCCCAGAGGCTATCAGTGCGACTTCATCGTCGAAGAGCCTTCGTCCCAGGCCGAAGACCAACAGCGTGGCGATAATGGCTGCGATGACTGATGGCAGCCGATAGGCCCAGATCGAGTTGTGGGGCTCGGCTGTAAGCCAGCCAGCCGTGACGGCCTGCATCCAGTGGATGCCGATCGGCTTCTTGTTGCGAGGCTCTTCCTGGAAGCGGATTTCAATGAAATCCCCGGTTTCGATCATCTGCTTGGTGGCCTGGGTGAAACGCGACTCATCCCGGTCAAGCGGTGGCAGGGCTGCGAGGCCCGGCAGATACATGACAAGGCAAAGTGCCACGAGGATGGCCCTTGGATGGGCGAGCATCAGGGACCACAAGCTCGAACTGTCGTAGGCTGCGGCAGACCGGCGATTTTGCATGGAGCGGATTAACCATCGAGGTTGTCGCGCCTACAATGCCCAGCCTCGGGACAATTCTCAAGCTTGGGCTTGCAGGGGATCGGGAGGCGCGCCAGGTCTCGAGCTTGCCGATGCCGGCATCATGTCCTCGGCTTGAGGCATGTCTGCGTTAACCTCTGGAATGCGGCTGCGGCGACTTGTATAAGCCGTTCCTCCCGGGCCAGAACGACGACGTGCCCGCCTCTCCGTGCGCCGGGTGCATGTTCTGCGTGTCCAGAGATCGCCCGGATATTGGAGAAGATCCGTGATTGCCCTCCCTGAACTTACCGTGGTCGTCCCCGTCAAAGACGAGGTGGAGAACGCGGTGCCTTTGTTGATGGAGATATGCGCCGCCCTGAGGGGGCGAACGCCGTTCGAGGTGATATTCATCGACGATGCCAGTGGGGACGGGACGGCTGGCGCGCTGATCGAGGCCCGACAGAAGGTGCCTGAGCTGCGCGTTCTCAGGCATGGTCGCAACTCGGGTCAGAGCCGGGCTGTCCGGACCGGCGTGATGGCGGCAAGGGGCCGCCTGATTGCTACACTGGATGGTGACGGGCAGAACGATCCTGCGGACATCCCACTCCTGCTCGACGTTTGGGTGCGGGAAGAAGGCAAGGGCGGCGTCCTCGGGCTGGTTGCGGGTCAGCGGGTGAAGCGCCAGGACAACTGGATCAAGCGGATTTCGTCGCGCGTCGGAAACGGCGTTCGGCAGTGGCTTTTGAATGACGGCACCCGGGATACGGGTTGTGGCCTCAAGCTATTCGCCCGAGAGGCGTTCCTGCAGTTGCCCTATTTCGATCACATCCACCGCTTCCTGCCAGCGATGATGCTTCGCGAGGGGTTTCGTGTCAGTCACGCTGATGTCCGACATCGTCCGAGGTCCCACGGGATATCCAAGTATGGGACGCTCGACCGCTTGCTGGTTTCGCTGTCCGATCTCATCGGCGTTCGCTGGCTGCTGCGTCGTTCCCGGCGACCCGGGTCTGTAGAGGAGCTCTAGCCGTTCATGCTCGACTGGGTGACATGGGAGCAAGTCTGGATCCTGATCGGGTTCGGCGGTCAGGCCGTCTTCATGTCGCGCATGCTTGTGCAGTGGTGGGCGAGCGAGCAAGCAGGGCGGAGCGTGGTGCCCGTCGCCTTTTGGTGGTTGAGTGTCTTCGGGGGCACAATCCTTCTGGCCTACGCCATTTATCAGCGCGATCCCGTCTTCATTTCCGGGCAGGCTCTTGGCCTGATTGTATATGTACGCAACCTCTACCTCATTTTCGCTGAACGTTCACGTTCCGGCGACACGGATCCCCCTGCCACAAAATAGCCGGTATCGTGGCATCAACTTGGCCGCGATGGCTTTGGCTGTTACAGTCTGGCCAGTCGTGAAGACGTCAATCGTAAAGCGAGGGTCCCATGGGTAGAACCATCACTGTGCTCAACATCATTCCGCTGCTTGCCTTTCCGCTGGCTCTCTACAATGTGGTGGTGCTCACCGGGCTTGCCGGCTCGCAGCCCGATGTCTGGATGGTGCAGCCTATTTTCAGCGTCAGCATGTTCTCCGGAGATGCGTGGGGCGTGTCATTTGCCGATGTTTTCATGGGCTTGAGCCTCCTGCTTCTCTTCGTTGAAGTCGTCAAGGCAACCCGCACTGATGCCATGTCCATCGTGAATCATGGCCTTTCGATGCTTTTGTGCGTGGTGTGCGTGATCCAGTTCATCGCAATTCAGGGTTTTTCGAACTCGGTTTTCTTCCTTCTCACCATGATGAGCATTCTTGACGTGGTTGCCGGGTTTACCATCACCATCGTCGCTGCCAAGCGTGACTTCGGCGCCTCGGGTGGTATTGCGGGAACACACTAGGGCAGATTTCCCGGAGCTCGGGTTATGGTGGCGTGTTGCTTCGGCAACACGCCATTTTTACATCAGCAAGAAGAACAGGAATGAGGTCGAAACGGCCACGCTGAACAGGGTGACGAACCAGGCTGGTGCTTCCGGGCGCTTTGAGCGGGCCTCGGTCGAGATTAACCTTTCGGCCAGCAAGAAATCGCCAAGCTTGGGTTCCGCCATCGGTTAGGCCTGTCACGCATCTTGCCAATACGGAACACATCCGTGGCTTCTGACAGGCGTGTCGCAATTCAGATGCCGGTTGGCCTAGCTGCGCCAGCGCAGCGTTGCGGCCTTCACAGGATTGATGAAGTCGCGTTGAGCTGCCAGCGCTTCCGTCCATTCCCGCTTGAGGCGAAAATACCAAATGGCGGGCGTGTCTGCGTCCTGGATGAGCATCATGCGCGGGTTGTATTTCAGGCCTTCCATCTGCTCGGTGACAATCTTCCGGTCCTGACCCAAGAAGGTGCGGGCGACGCGCTGGGCCAGCGGCTTGAAGGGCGCCATCCACCCCAGGTTCCAGAAGAATGTTTGTGTGACTTCTGTCCGGGTGTCGTCGAGCGGCGTGCAGGTCGTCAGTCCGACAATCTGGGACGAACCTGCCCTGATGTGTTCGATGCGAATGCCCGGAAGCTGGAATGAAATCTCCGTCGTCCTGTCAGCTCCCAGCAGTTTGTAGAGTGTCGAGTTGCTCGAAGGCTTGTGGGGGATCATGGTGAAGCCGAGGGGGGAGGGCTCGTACTGCTTTTCCTTCGCGTAACTCGACTTTTGCGAACGCCACCACCACGCCCGATGAACGAATGGGCCGTGAGCGGGGTCCATCAGTCCAACTACCGCATGGTCAATAGGGCAGGGAAAGAGCTGGGCTTCGATCAAGGCGGGCCGGGCATCTTGCTGGATTGGCAACTGAGGAGGGGACGTGGTCGGAACTGGCGTGCGGGCATCCTCGGGCATGAAAATCCAGACAAGTCCGTTTTCCTCCCGGACATGGTAGCGGTACACATTGATGCGCGCTGGATCCACGCCTTCCTGGCCTACGAGGGAGGGGATGAGTTTGCACTGGCCCGAGGGCGCGAAACGCCAGCCATGATAGGGGCATTCTACCGTATCTTCGACCATACGCCCCTTTGACAAGGGCACGCCGCGGTGAGGGCAGAGGTCGCGCAGCGCAAATGCTTCTCCGGATCGTGTTCGCCCCAGGAGCACTGGTTCGCCGAGGATCTGCTTCGACTGGATCCCGCCTGGCTTGAGGGTGTGCGCGTGAACGGCGAAGTACCACAGGTTTCGCAGATGGGTGCTTGTCGGGGCGTCCTGTTTCTCTGTCATGATCGTTATCTTGGACTTGCAGCTTTGCATG
>JBEIFU010000198.1:0-5022 GCA_040382295.1 Alphaproteobacteria bacterium | reverse complement strand
TTCTGTTTCTTCAGCTGGTGCAGGTTGAGGCCCGTCGACCGCAGGAAGCCCTGGATCGCAGGCTCCGGCGCATCCACGCGCGGTCCCTTTCGCTCCTCGGTGACGTCTGCCTGTTGCGCCGGCAGCCCCTCGATCACCAGCGCAAGCCGCCGCGGCGTTGCGTAGGAACGCGCACCTTCGTTCAGGAAACCGCGATCGGTCAGCCCGCCAACCACAAGCCGCTCGAGGTCGCGCGCAGCCTGCGCCTGCATGCGGGCCGGGATTTCTTCGGAGAAGAGTTCGAGAAGAAGCTGGGGCATGTCAGCGCATCCCGCTCAGGCCGGCGCCGGCCGTCATGCCTTGCGGACTGTCGACCCAGGCCTGCGCACACTCGCGCGCAAGCGCCCGGACACGCCCGATATAGGCCTGCCGCTCGGTAACGCTGATGACACCACGCGCATCAAGAAGGTTGAAGGTATGGCTGGCACGGATGCACTGCTCATAGGCAGGCAGCACATGCCGCCATTCCGGATGCTCGGCTGAGCGCCCGACCTTGCGCGACAACAGTTTCTGGCACTCCGCCTCGGCGTCCTTGAAATGCTGGAACAGCGCATCGGTGCTCGCATGCTCGAAATTGTAGCCCGCCTGCTCGACCTCGTTCTGGTGATAGACATCGCCCCAGCGCATGAAGTCAGGCGAGGAACGATCCATCGTGTTGTAGGCGAGGTCAAAGCCGTTATCGACACCCTGCACATACATGGCGAGGCGCTCGAGCCCATAGGTGATCTCAGCCGAAACCGGACGGCAGTCGATGCCACCCACCTGCTGGAAATAGGTGAACTGCGTCACCTCCATGCCATCGCACCAGACTTCCCAGCCCAGCCCCCACGCCCCCAGTGTCGGCGACTCCCAGTCGTCCTCGACAAAGCGGATGTCATGATGGTCCGGCGAGATCCCCAGCGCCTTCATCGAGCCAAGGTAAAGATCGAGCACGTTTTCCGGCGACGGCTTCAGGATCACCTGGAACTGATAGTAACGCTGGAAGCGATTGGGATTGTCTCCGTAGCGCCCGTCCTTCGGCCGACGCGAGGGCTGCACATAGGCACACTTCCAGGGCTTCGGCCCTAGCGCCCGCAACGTCGTCGCCGGATGAAACGTGCCCGCGCCCATCTCCATGTCATAGGGCTGCAACAAGACGCAGCCTTGCTCGGCCCAGTAATGCTGCAACGTGAGGATCAGCCCCTGGAAGGAACGGTCGGGTTTGTTCGTCATTGTTCTTTCCGCCTCAACTCAAGCCGCGCAGGAGGGCTCTCACTCAAGCCCGAGCTTTTTCTTGATCAGTTCATTCACGGCCTGCGGGTTCGCCTTGCCGCCCGTAGCCTGCATGACCTGGCCAACGAACCACCCCACCATGGAGGGCTTGGCCTTGGCCTGCTCGACCTTCTGCGGATTGGCGGCAATCACCTGATCGACGGCGGCTTCGATCGCGCCCATGTCAGTGACCTGCTTCATGCCACGCGTCTCGACGATGGCGGCAGGATCACCACCTTCAGTCCAGACGATCTCGAACACATCCTTGGCGATCTTGCCCGAAATCGTACCATCGCTGATCAGCGATACGATCGATCCCATCGCAGCAGCCGAAACGGGGCTCTCGCCGACGGCCTTGCCTTCCTTGTTCAGGCGTCCGAACAATTCGTTGATGACCCAGTTTGCCGCAAGCTTTGCATCTCGGCCCCGGGCCACCCGTTCGAAGAAGTCCGCACTCTCGCGCTCGGCAACAAGAACGCCTGCATCATAAGAGCTGAGACCATAGTCCTTCATGAACCGGTCCTTCTTGTCATCCGGCAACTCAGGCAGGGAAGCCTTGATGCGGGCAACAAATGCATCGTCGAATTCGAGCGGCAGAAGGTCGGGATCAGGGAAGTAGCGATAGTCATGTGCCTCTTCCTTCGAGCGCATCGACCGCGTCTCACCCTTTTTCGAGTCGAAGAGCCGCGTCTCCTGCTTGATCGTGCCCCCGCCCTCGATGATGTCGACCTGGCGGCGCGCCTCATAGTCGACCGCCTGCGCCACAAAGCGCATCGAATTGACGTTCTTGATCTCGCAGCGTGTGCCCAAGGGACCACCTGGCTTGCGAACGGAGACGTTCACGTCGGCACGCATGGAGCCCTCCTCCATGTTTCCATCGCACGTGCCCAGGTAGCGCAGGATCGCGCGCAGCTTCTTGAGGTAGGCCGCAGCTTCCTCTGCCGAACGGAGATCCGGACGCGACACGATCTCCATTAGCGCGACACCCGCACGATTGAGATCGACAAAAGACTGATCCGGATGCTGGTCATGCAGCGACTTACCGGCGTCCTGCTCCAGATGCAGACGCTCGATCCCGACCTCGATTGTCTTGCCACCGGGCAGGTCGACGAGAACGATCCCCTCTCCCACCACGGGCTGCTTGTACTGCGAGATCTGGTAACCGGACGGCAGGTCCGGATAGAAATAGTTCTTCCGGTCGAAGACCGAGGATTTGTTGATCTGCGCCTTCAAGCCAAGCCCTGTACGCACCGCCTGCTCCACGCAGAAGCGGTTGATGACAGGCAGCATGCCCGGCATACCCGCATCGATGAAGCTGACATGGGCATTGGGATCAGCGCCGAATTCGGCTGACGCGCCCGAGAACAGTTTCGCCTTCGACAGGACCTGTGCATGGACCTCCATGCCGATGACGATTTCCCACTTGCCTGTGGCGCCGTCGATCAGCGGACCGGTCTCCGTTCGTGTCGTGACCATGGCCTACACCTCCCACCAGGACTGCGGACGCGGCGTCGCGCCGGCAGCTTTCTCGATGACTTCACCCACCCGGAACAGAGTGGCCTCATCGAACGCTTTCCCGATCAGCTGCAATCCAAGTGGCAGTCCATCGGCATTCAGGCCCGCCGGAACCGAAAGGCCGGGCAGACCCGCCAGGTTTACCGTCACCGTGAACACGTCATTGAGGTACATCGAGATCGGATCATCTGTCTTCTCGCCGATGCCGAATGCAGGCCCCGGCGCCGTTGGCGTCAGCAGCACGTCGCACTTCGCATAGGCTTCCTCGAAGTCCCGGGCGATCAGCGTGCGCAGTTTTTGCGCCTTGATGTAATAGGCATCGTAATAGCCGGCAGACAGCACATAGGTGCCGATCAGGATGCGCCGCTGCACCTCGCGCCCGAACCCGGCAGCGCGCGTGTTCTCGTACATGGACGTGATGTCTTTGCCAGGCACGCGCAGGCCGAAGCGCACGCCGTCATAGCGGGCAAGGTTCGACGAGGCCTCGGCGGGCGCCACGATGTAATAGGCAGGCAGCGCATACTTGGTATGCGGAAGGCTGACATCGACCATCTCGGCGCCTGCATCCTTGAGCCACGCAATACCTTTCTGCCACAGCGCCTCGATCTCGGCGGGCATGCCGTCGATCCGGTATTCCTTCGGGATACCAACCCGCAGTCCCTTGATGTTGCCCGTCATCGCCGCCTCGTAGTCAGGCACAGGCAGGTCAACACTGGTGGAATCGAGGGGGTCATGGCTTGCCATCGACTTCAGCATGATCGCGCAATCGCGTACGGTACGCGCCATGGGTCCCGCCTGGTCCAGCGACGAGGCAAACGCCACGATGCCCCAGCGCGAACAACGTCCATAGGTCGGCTTGATGCCCGCAATGCCTGTGACGGCCGCCGGCTGGCGGATTGATCCACCCGTGTCCGTGCCGGTCGCACCCATGACAAGCCGCGCCGCTACTGACGCGGACGATCCACCGGAGGAGCCACCGGGCACCAGCTTCGTGTCCGAACCCTTGCGCCGCCAGGGATTGATGACAGGACCGTAGTAGCTCGTCTCGTTGGACGAACCCATCGCGAACTCGTCCATGTTCAGCTTGCCGAGCATCACGGCGCCATCATTGAACATGTTACGCGTGACCGTGGACTCGTAAGGCGGCTTGAACCCGTCAAGGATATGAGATCCGGCTGTGGTCAGCACACCCTTTGTGCAAAACAGATCCTTGATGCCCATCGGGATGCCTTCCAGCGGGCGCATGGCGCCGCTGGCGATGCGCTTGTCACTGTCGGCCGCAGCCGCACGCGCGATTTCCGGCGTCTCGGTGACAAAAGCATTCAGCACCCGGGCCTTCTCGACCGACTGGATGTGCGCCTCGGTCAGCTCGACCGCGCTGAAGGCTTTCTTCTTCAGCCCGTCGCGGGCCTCGGCAATGGTCAGATCCGTGAGCTTGCTCATTCGACCACCTTCGGAACCGCGAAATAATTGTCCTCGCCCGCCGGCGCATTTCGCACGACCTCGGGAGCCCTGGCCCCGTCTGTGACAGCGTCCTCGCGCATCTTCAGCGACACCTTGACCACGCTGGTCATCGGCTCGACCTTGGACGTGTCGACGGCGTTGAGCTGTTCGACCCACGCAAGGATCCGGTTCAGCTCCCCCGCCATGGGTTCGAGCCGTTCTTCGGGAAACGCGATCCGCGCAAGCCGCGCGACCCGTCGTACTGTCTCTTTGTCTACGGACATGGCATCAATTTCTTGTGGCGAAACGGCCGCTTTGCTACCAACCCTGCCTGAACCTTGCAAGGCAAGGTGGGGGCAGGACCGGCGTGATCGTGAAGACACCAGTCGAATTGGCCGACAGGCTGAAGGCCGGAGAACGCCTGATGGGGCTGGATCTCGGCGAAAAGACCATCGGCCTGGCCCTGTCAGACGTGATGCGCATGATTGCCACACCCCTGATCACCCTGGAACGGTCCAAATTCTCGGCAGATGCACAAACGCTCATCAGCCTCATTGAAAAGAACAACGTCGCAGGCTTGGTCATCGGCCTGCCGCTCAACATGAATGGCACTGAGGGACCAGCAGCACAGAGCGCCCGCGCCTTTGCCCGAAACTTCGAAGGCAAGCGCCCCATCCCCATCCTCTTGTGGGACGAACGTCTTTCCACCGCTGCCGTCACCCGCACGCTCCTGGAAGCCGACATGTCGCGCGCCCGCCGCAAGGACGTTGTGGA
>JBEIFU010000197.1:0-5121 GCA_040382295.1 Alphaproteobacteria bacterium | reverse complement strand
GGCCTGTATTTCGAGAACAGGTTCGGCGCCAGGAACTGACGCCCGGACAGCGATGCGCATCAGCGGCCCTGACGCCGACAAGCTGGCTCGGAAGCCACCCGATAGCTGGAGAGCGGTGCTCATTCACGGTTCCAATGAGGGTCTGGTGCGGGAGCGGTCAGAGAGCTGCGTTCGAGCCATTGTTGCTGATCCAAAGGACGCGTTTGGCGTTAGCGAGCTGACGGGCGAGGCGCTCAAACGGGATCCGGCGCGCCTGCCCGACGAAGCGGCTGCCATCTCGATGTTCGGGGGACGTCGTGTCGTCCGCGTGCGCGAGGCGTCGGAAGCCCTTGCGGGCCTGTTCGAGACTTTTCTTGCTTCCGCGACCGGGGACACGCTGGTGGTGGTTGAGGCCGGCGAACTCTCGAAGACGTCGGGGCTGCGCAAATTGTTCGAGGGGTCCAGGATTGCAGCCGCGATCGATTGCGCGGATGATCTTCCGGCCGATGCCCGACGGATCATCGAGGCCGCGCTTGCGGCAGAGGGTTGGCGAATTGAACCGGAGGCGCTCGCCTATCTGGTGGATGCGCTGGGTCCGGACCGCGGGCTGATACGGTCTGAACTGGAGAAGCTCCTGCTCTATCTTGGTGATGCAGACCGCGGCGCGGCGTTGCGGCGGGCCGACGTGTCGGTTGTCATCGGCGGTAGCGGGGACATCGAGGGAGACGAGATTGCAGATGCTGTCGCCGATGGTGACCTCCAGCGGCTCGATGTGCTGATCGGGAAAGGCAACGAATCAGGGCTGTCCTGGGGCGGTGCGCTCGGTTTCACGCTACGACTCTTCCAGCGCCTGGCCGCCGGCGTTGAGGGCGCGGGTCCCATGTGGGGCAAGATGCAGGCGCAGGCCGCAGGCTGGGATCGGGCCCGGATCCGGCAAGCACTCCAGATCCTGTCGGAAGCCGAGGCGCGCACCCGAACCACCGGGTTTCCCGAAGCCATCATGGCCCAGAACGCTCTTCTCGAGGTTGCCCGTCGCAAGCCGCAGCGCAAGGCTTCGGGTTGAGCGCCTATTTTACGTGGCCCAGCAGGCGGCAGACTTCGTCGAGCTGCTCGAGGCTCTTGTAGGACACTTTCAGCTCGCCGCCCTTGTCCCCCTTGAATGAGATCGACACGTTGAGCCCCAACTGCGCCGTGAGGGACTGCTCGAGCGCCCGCGTGTCTGCGTCCTTGCCGATCGTGCGCTTTTTCTTGCCCTTGACCTTGCGGCCCTTTTCCTCGGCCTCGCGCACGTTCAAGCCGCCGGCGATGAGTTCCTGCGCCATGGCTTCGGGATCGGGTTGGCCCACGAGCGTGCGCGCATGACCTGCCGAGAGCTTGCCGGAGTAGATGTATTCCTGAACCGCCTGGGGCAACTGGAGCAGGCGGATGGTGTTGGCGATGTGGCTGCGTGAGCGGCCAATCACCTGCCCCAAGGCGTCCTGGGTGTAATTGAAGCGGTCAATGAGCTGGCGGTAGCCGCGCGCTTCCTCGATCGGGTTGAGGTCGGCGCGCTGGATGTTTTCGATGAGGGCGACCTCAAGTGCCTCTGCGTCCGTCAGCGCCTTGATGACAACCGGGACTTCGTGCAGCCGGGCTTTCTGCGCAGCACGCCAGCGGCGTTCACCGGCAACGATCTGGTATTCGTCGGGCTGACCGGGAACCGGGCGCACGATGATCGGCTGGATCACGCCCTTGTCGCGAACGGAGGCAGCCAGCTCCTCCAGAGCCTCGGGGTCGAAATGCTCGCGCGGCTGATAGGGATTGGGGCGCAGCAAGGCTATCGGCAGCGTACGCGGTGCCCTCTGCTCGACCGGCGCGCCTGGCAAGGTGGCAGCGGAAGGCACTGCCGCGGCCTGGTTGGTCGCGCTGGCCGCAAGGACTTCGGTTTCGACTTCGCCGAGCAGCGCCGAGAGGCCGCGGCCCAAACCTGAGAACGTGGATTTCTTTACCTGTGTCATGCTGCCTTACGAGACTTTTCGCGTTGGATGAGTTCGCCCGCCAGCTTGATGTAAGCCTGGCTGCCCGCGCTCTTCAAATCGTAGAGCAAGGCCGGGAGGCCGTGACTGGGCGCTTCGGAGATGCGCACGTTGCGCGGGATGATGGTCTGGTACACCTTCTCGCCAAGGTGCTGTCGAACGTCGACGGCGACCTGTTCGGAGAGATTGTTTCGCTTGTCATACATGGTCAGAACCACGCCCTGGATCTCCAGGTTCGGGTTGAGGCTGCCACGGACGAGGTCGATGGTCCGCAGGAGCTGCGATAGGCCCTCGAGAGCGAAGAATTCGCACTGGAGGGGGACCAGCAGGCCGTGGGCTGCGGTCATCGCATTGATGGTCAGCAGGTTCAGCGAGGGCGGGCAGTCGATCAGGATGTAGTCGTAGCTTGTGAGCCGGGCGACCTCGCGGGGCATTTCCGGCGTGCTGGCCTGCTCGGTTGGCGGCACCAGGCGGCGCGCGTAACTCTCCAGTGCGTCTCGGAGTCGAAACGACCTGCGCGGGACGCCGACGAGCTCCATCTCCGCGCCGGCCAGTTCCGAGGTCGCTGGCACCACATGCAGGCCTGGGATGGCCGATGGAACGATGGCCTCGTCAAGGGATGATTCGCCTATCAGGACGTCGTAGACGGACTTCGTTCGCTGATGACGGGAAATGCCGAGGCCCGTCGAGGCGTTGCCCTGGGGGTCCACGTCGATGACCAGGATGGCTTTGCCAACTGCAGCGAGCGCCGTGCCAAGATTGATTGCAGTCGTGGTCTTGCCCACGCCACCCTTCTGGTTGGCGATGACGATCACGCGCGGCTTGTCTGTCCGCGCCGTCCTTGGGGTCAAGACGGTTTCCTGGGCGTCCGCCACGGGGTTAATCCTGTCACTCTCAACACGCTTCCCGAGGGGTCAGAACGGCTCGGGATGGGGGTGGATGAGAGTTTCCAAGATTTGCGGGCGAGGGTCAATTCAGCCGGCAGCGATTTTCCCTTCAAAAACAATCCGATTGTATCGTCTCGAAAGAAGGGAGAGGCGAGCTGCAGGAGCCTGTCGAGGGGGGCTACCGCGCGGGCCGTTACCACGTCTGCCTTTAGCCCTGCCAGGGCCTCAGCGCGGGCGCAGTGGACCTCGACCGGGGCGGCGGTTGCCTTGGCCACTTCCTCCAGAAACCGACATTTTTTGCCGATGGACTCGATCAGGTGCACCCTCAATCCCGGGCGGTCCGACAGCATGATGGCAAGGACCATTCCCGGGAAACCAGCCCCGCTTCCCAGGTCCACGATGGTCTGTGCCGAGGGCGGTATCAGGGCTAACAACTGGGCTGAGTCGAGCAGGTGGCGATGCCAGACATGTGGCAAAGTTGACGCGGCTACCAAATTTAGTTGCAGGTTCCTTTCCCACAACAAATCCACATATGTGGATAAGCGACTCACAGTTTCACGTGCGACCCCCACTTCCTGGGCGAAGTCAATGGCTGTGTACTCTTCGGTGGGGGTCACGCGCGCGTCACGCTGTCTGTTTTGCCTGAAGTTTAACATTCAAGAGCAGGGCCGTCACGGCGGCGGGGGTCATGCCCTCGATCCGGCTCGCCTGGCCCAGGGTTGAAGGACGGATCCGGTCAAGTTTCTGGACCAGCTCGGCAGACAAACCCGCTACCGAGCGGTATTCCAGATCCGACGGCAGCTGCAGACCCTCGTCCTTGCGAAAGGCGGCTATGTCAGCTTCCTGGCGCTCGAGATAGCCTGCGTAGAGTGAATCGGCCATCAATTGCTCGAGGATGCTCGGCGGGATCGCGTTGAGCTCGGGCCAGATGCCGACCACGGCCTCGCGGCCGGCGTGGGGATAGGACAGGAGTTCGAGCGCTGTCCTGCGGGTGCCGTCCTGGTTCAGGTTCAAGCCACGGCGTTCGGCAGCAGATGGCGTGATGGTGCGTTCGGTCAGGCTTGCCCTCGCCTGCTCCAGTGCCGCGCGCTTTCTGGCGAAAGCGGCGCTGCGGACTTGCCCCACACAGCCGAGGTTTTCTCCCAGGGGGGTCAGGCGCTGATCGGCGTTGTCGGCCCTGAGCGTCAGGCGGTATTCGGCCCTCGAGGTGAACATGCGATAGGGCTCGGTCACGCCTCTGGTCACCAGATCGTCGATCATCACCCCTATGTAGCTGGAGGCCCGGTCAAAGGTCTTGCCCACCTGCCCGCCTGCCAGCAAGGCAGCGTTCAGGCCAGCCACGATGCCTTGGGCGCCCGCCTCCTCGTATCCTGTGGTGCCGTTGATCTGGCCGGCCAGGAACAGTCCTGGCTGGCGCCTGAGCTCGAGGGTGGCCTTCAGTTCCCGAGGGTCTACGTAGTCGTACTCGATCGCATAACCCGGCCTGATCATGCGGACCTGCTCGAGGCCGGGGATCGTCTTCAGCAGTTCGACTTGGACGTCCTCGGGCAGCGAGGTCGAGATCCCGTTCGGGTAGACGGTCGGGTCGTCGAGACCTTCCGGCTCGAGGAAGATCTGGTGGTTATCGCGCTCGGCAAAGCGCACGACCTTGTCCTCGATCGAGGGGCAATAGCGGGGCCCGGTGCCTTCGATCTGGCCGGAATACATTGGTGCGCGGTGCAGGTTTGCTTTGATGATCGCATGGGTCTGGTGGGTCGTGCGCGTGATGCCGCACTCGATCTGGGGCGTCGTGATGCGTTCCGTCAGGAAGGAAAACGGGACTGGCGGATCATCTGCCGGCTGCATCTCGACGGCGGCCCAGTCGATGCTTGTGCCGTCCAGACGGGGCGGCGTTCCGGTCTTCAGTCGGCCCAGCGTGAGGCCCAGTCGCTCGAGTGTCAGCGACAGCCCGGTGGACGGCGCCTCCCCGACCCTGCCCGCCGGTATTTTACGATCTCCTATGTGAATCAGGCCGCGCAGGAAGGTTCCCGTTGTGAGAACCACTGCTGCGCCCCTCAGCGTCCGCCCGTCGGAGAGCATGACGCCCGAAACGTGACCACTCCTGATGGTGATGTCCTCGGCCGCGGCCTCGACCAGGGTCAGGCCCGGACAGGATTTCAGCTCGGCCTGCATGTGCCGGCGATAGAGTTTCCTGTCAGCCTGGGTGCGCGGTCCGCGAACCGCGGGCCCCTTGGACCGGT
>JBEIFU010000196.1:0-5142 GCA_040382295.1 Alphaproteobacteria bacterium | reverse complement strand
GAAATCCGCGGTGAGCTGGTTCACGGTGCACTTGGCCCCTTCTCGGCCTTCGCGGGTGGTGTTCAACTGCAGCACCGGGACTTTTCTGCGGCAGGCGAAGGCGAGGATTTCCTCGCGCCCAGCATCACCGAGTCACTCGGCTTCTACGCCTTTGCCGACGTCCCCCTTGGACAGGACCTGACGCTTGAGCTTGGTGCTCGTCACGAACACACCGATGTGGAAGGCACACCCATTTCAGACGTCTTCACGCGGCGCGACTATGACCCGTTCAGCGCCTTTGGCGGACTGGTGTTCAAGGCGTCGGAATCGCTTCGCCTCGGGGCAAACATATCCTACGCCGAGCGTGCACCGAACCAGGTCGAGTTGTTCGCACGTGGTCCGCATGAGGCAACGGGCACCTGGGAAGTCGGAGACCCGGATATCTCGATTGAAAAGGCGCTCAACCTGGAGGGCAATGCCAAGCTGAGCCTGCCGGGTGTGTCTGCCGAGATCACGCTGTTCCATACCCAATTCGACGGGTTTGTGTATGGCCAATTGACCGGAAATTCCTACGATGAGATGGGTACATTCTTCCCGGACGAAAGCGAGGAGTTCCTCGAGCTCCTCTACGTACAGCGGGACGCCACGTTCACGGGCGGCGAGTTCGAAGCTGAGGTGCCCGTTGCCACGCTGTCGTTCGGCGAGCTTGCTTTCAACGTCAAGGCGGATTGGGTCGAGGCAAGCTTCGATGCCGGTGGCAATGTCCCGCGTATTCCGCCGATGCGCCTGGGTGGCGGGCTGAGCCTCGCAGGCGAGCGGGCAGACGCCTTCCTCCAGGTCACGCACGCCTTCGAGCAGAATGATGTCGCCGACGAAGAGGAAACGACAGCCGGCTATACCCGCCTCGATGCGGGCGTAACGTGGCGCGCCATCGCAACGGATACGGGAAGCATCGATGTGAGCCTGGTTGGCCGCAACCTGCTCGACGAAGAAATCCGGAACCACGTCGCGTTCAACAAGGACGAGGTCCTGCTACCCGGTCGCGACGTCAGACTGGTCATCAGCCTGCGTCGCTAGAGCGCGCTTCAGGCCGGAATGGCACAAGGAGGGCGGGGGCCTCGAGCCCCTGCCCTTTTTTGTTGCCAATCAGGCGGTAATCGCCGGCCAGAAGGAGTGCCCCCCCTTGCGCGCGAGCGCCCGGCCGAGACCGGCGGCCCACTCTGTCTCGGCACCGAACTCGGCACGCCATGACCAGAGCCTGCGTGTCGCGAGATGCAGGGAATGCTCGCGCGTGATGCCGATGGCCCCGTGAACCTGATGGGCGATGGCGGCACCGGCGGCCACAGCCTCTCCCGCCCTGATCTTGGCTACAGCGACGGCCATGGCACGACGATCGGTGTCGAAGAGCGCGGCCATGCCGGCCTCGGCTGCAATCGTTGCCGCCGATGCATGACCGGCGAGAACAGCCAACTGCTGCTGGATGGCCTGGAACGAAGCGATGGGCTTGGCGAACTGCACGCGTGTGCGGGCATAATCGACCGTCTGCATGAGCACGCGCTCCAGCGCACCGGCCATTGCGACCGCACGCAGCGCGGCGCCTGCCAGTTTCAGGTCTTCCCCGTTGATCCCAGGCACCGTCGTACCGGCCGTATCGGCAAAGCTTAGATGGTCGCGCGGTTCGCCTGCCATATTCGCACTTTGCTCAAGCCTCCCACGTCGCGTGGCAACAAGCACGCATTCGCTTCCGTCTGGCGTACCCAGCAGCAGGGCTTGCGCGTGACGGGCATAGGCAACGCGCCGGACACTTCCTTTCACGTGGGCATGATCGCCGTGTGTATGCGTGTGCCCATCGAGCACGCCGAAGCTGAGCGGCCCCGGTGGAACCCGAAGCCCGCGGGCCGCAAGAAAGGCACGGACAACCATCGTTTCGCCAAGGGGCACGGGCACAAGATGACGAGCGGCGGCCCTGAGCAGCACAAAGCTGTTGGCAGTGCGCTCGCCGAGCTGACTGTCGGGATCGGCCAGCGTGTCGAGAAATCCTGCTTCCTCGATCGCATCCCAGAGCACTTCGCTCCACGTGCCCTGCTCAGCGCGCAGGAGAAGCTCTGGCGTCACATGCTGCGCGAACAGCCGGTGGGCCGCGTCATGGATCAGGTGGGCTGTCTCGTTCATGGGGCTATCTCAGGCCGAGGCCACGGGCGATGATGCCACGCAGGATTTCGCGTGTGCCACCCCTCAGGGAAAATGAAGGTGCGGTCTGTGTCATGTCATGCTGAACGCTCAGCAGAGCATTGGCCGAGGCAAGCTCTGGTTCCTGCCCAAACAGGTCGTGCGCGATGTCGGGGATCTCCTGTTCAAAGACAGCACCGATGTCCTTGACGAGCGATGCCTCCAGCGCCGGGTTCTCGCCGCGTTGCAACTGTGTTGCAACCGAGAGGGAGAGATTGCGGAGCGAATGGAGGCGCGCCGCCATGCGACCGATGGCAATCGCCGTACGTTCTGAAGGATCGGGGCCGGCGGCCTCGACGATCTGCTGGACGAGCATCATGCTGGAGAGGAAACGCTCAGGCCCGGAGCGCTCATAGGCCAGTTCGGCGGTCACCTGCGACCACCCATCTCCCTCCGTGCCGATGAGCGCATCTTCAGGCAGGAGCGCGTTGTCGAACACAACCTCATTGAAGTGAGCGTGGCCAGTCATGTCCGCAATGGGCCGAACCTTGATGCCGGGTAGCGCAAGGTCCACGAGAAACTGGGACAGTCCTGACTGCCGCTGACCACCATCACCAGTCCTGAAAACCGCGATCATGTAGTGCGACTTGTGGGCCCACGAGCTCCAGAGCTTCGTGCCATTCACGCGCCAACCGTCGTTGCTGCGCGTTGCACGCGTACGCACACTGGCGAGATCCGAGCCAGAGTCGGGCTCGCTCATCCCGATCGCAAAGAACGTCTCGCCCGAGGCGATCCCGGGAAGAACACGCCTTCTTTGCGCCTCGGTCCCGAACTTGAGCAGAAGCGGTCCTGACTGACGGTCAGCCACCCAATGCGCAGCAACCGGTGCGCCAGCTGCGAGCAACTCCTCCACGACAACGTAACGGTCGAGCGCGGTGCGTTCGTGGCCTCCGTATGTCTTTGGCCAGGTCATGCCCAGCCAGCCGCGCGCGCCAAGCTTTCGGCTGAACGCGGCGTCGAAGGCGCTCCATGAGCGGGCCCGCTGATCAAGGGGCACATGCTCTATCTCACGCGCCAGAAAGTCGCGCACGTCCTCGCGCAATCTTTCGGTCTCAGGCGGGAGGGTCGCGAGATTGAATGTAAACGGGAGGGATTGGGCAAGGTTCATGGAATGAGTATTGCGCCATCGAGGCACTGTGCTCAACCCCTGCCAGATCTTTCGATATCCTCAGCCAGGCTGACGTAGCGGCCTTCCAGCAAATCGTTAAATGAGGCCCGGCGAAACGAAGCCTGCCGAGCCCCCTGATCCCGTCACGACGCCAGTACGCATCAGCGTCCCCATATCGGATCCTTGCAGAGTTCGCTGGCCTTGAGAGATGACGTGAACCTGAACTGCGGTTTGAAGTCAGGCTTGCGCGCGGCCATTGCCCGCCTGCGGACAACCAGCGAGCGCGCCATGATCCCTGCGCCAAGGCCAGTGCCCAACAGCACGGCAACGATGATGACGAATTCCACGACCTTCACTCCGCTTTCTGCGACGGATGTTCGCCGGTGATGCCCCGGACAGGTCCTGTATGAGATCAGTCAGGTGTTGCGTCAACGCGACTGTCAACTTCAATTTGTGTAAAGCTGTGAAGACGCTCGACTATCCCCAACGCGATTTGATCCTTTCAGCTTCGCCACGCTGCAAAGTTGAAGGGCGCGATGGTTCTCCCGCCCGAAACGAAGGTCGCAGTGGCGGGCGCAGGTGCCGCCTTCGAATCACCTGAAAAATTGAACGCGAACGTCACGCCTCCGCGGCGGCGCAAGCGGATATCCTCATCATGGGGCGCAGCCGCAATGCCGGCCGCTGCCAGCGTATGCGAGACGATGTCGAGTGCGAGTTCCCGCGTAGGCCAGGCGGCGACATAGGTGTGCCCGTTGCTTTCAACGATCGCGGGCTCTCCGGTGCAGAAATGACCGTGCACCCGCGCATCCGGACCAACCTCGAGGCGCTCCACCCAGGTGCCGCAGTCATAGCTGCGATTGCGCCATCGCAGGACACGCACCAGGCCTGGCCGCAGGCTTTCAACGCGGGTGACCTTGAGAGGCATGATCACCTGCAATGGTCCTGGCGCGAGATTGCGTGGGATCTGGAAGCTCGAGGTTTTCGCACCAGTCCTGATCCCGAGAACCAGTCGACCGCGATACGCCTCGAAGGCCGCGAGTGCCTCGGGTGTCACGTGCTGCAGGCTGGGAACGAAGACTGCCTTGTACGTTGAGAGGTCGCGGCCTGGCGGAACGATATCGATATCAACGCCATGACGTCGCAGCGCAGTGTACCAGAGGAAGACCAGCGCGAGGTAGCTGAACGACCGCCCCTGTGGCTGGATCTCATGATGCCATGCCGTGTCATAATCGAAGACCAGAGCAACGGGGGCAGATGTCATTGGAGCACGCGCGGCGTGCTGCCACCAATCCTGCGCCAGCTCCTGCGCCGTGGCAGCTGCCTCAAGGCCACCCGTGTCCAGCACATTGTCTGGTCGGTTGAGGCCAGCGTGCATCTGCTCTTGAGCAAATGGGGCCTGTCGCCAGCGGAAGAAGCTCACAACCTCGGCGCCATGAGCCAAGGCCTCCCAGGCCCAGAGGCGGACCATGCCCGCCGCGGGAGCAGGGTTCCACTGCGCCCAATTCACCGGTCCGGGCTGCTGCTCCATCACCCAGAAGCGCCGGTCGGTCATGCCGCGATAGAGGTCATGGTGGAATGCGGAAATGTCGGGATGTCCCGTCTGGGCATAGCGCAGGCGTTCAGCCTCACTGAAGCCCAGCGCCGCGATGCTGTCGGTGAAACCCAGCGGATAGGAATCCCAGCTTGCAAAATCGATCGTTTCAGAGGCGCGGTAATGATCGAAGTCCGGGAAGGCGCCCATGTAATTGTGGGTGATGAAGCGTCCCGGCGAATGTGCGCGCAAGATTTCCGCCTGCAATGCGTTGTAGGAAGCCACCTGGTCCGAG
>JBEIFU010000195.1:0-5195 GCA_040382295.1 Alphaproteobacteria bacterium | reverse complement strand
GGCCCTTCAAGAGCGCGTCCGGCTTCCTCGACGCCCCGCATCATGCCGCCTGCCAGATTGGTCGAGCCTCGTGGTTCGAGTCTGTCGATCAGCGAATTGAGTTCCCGCAGGTCCGTCGCGGTTCTGGCTGGCCACATCACCGAGATCTGGTCGTCATATTCCACGACCGAGAGGGTGTCCGCACGATCGAGGCGGCCTATGGCAAGCCTGGATGCGCGCTTGAGGTAGTCCATCTTTCCCTCGTCGGCCATTGAGCCTGAGCGGTCGAGAACGAGCGAGAGATTGAGTGGCGGGCGGGGGCTGTCCTTGCCGGGTGTCAGGTCGATTCCCTCAAGCGACAGCCTGACATACAGGCTTCGTTTGCCGTTTGCGAGAACCGCATCCTGGCTGAGTTCCACTTCACCCTTGAGTGGTTCATTGGCGGCCTGGGCTGGCGCAAGGGCAAAAATGGCGAGCGATGCGGTCATGCAGGCTGCGGCAAGTCGTTTAACGGGGCCGTGGGGCGAGGTTGGTGGATTTGTACGCGAGAACATTCGGAATGCTCCTGGATGGGGATCAAGGCTGCGACTTCCGTTGTCGCAAACGGAATGTGCTCCCGTTGCGAGACGGTTTGGTCGCGCGGAACATAGGCCTGGCGTCGTGGCGCAATGTCGCCGGGATTCCGGCAAGAATCTGTCTGCCGTGTTCCGCCTTGGTGCGACGGCTCCCAGATGCCGAATTCATGCGGCTTCTGGAGAAGCGTGTATAATTGTTCATTCGCGCGCCAGCCGATGTTCTTGGCTGCGTGCGTCGAGCCGGTTTACGTTTGCTTCAATCGCGTGACCTATTGTTTACGATGAAAGCGGGATTTCTTTCCCTGTGCGTTGCCTTGGTTTTGCCATGCGACGGGACAAGACTTCCCACCCCGGACGTTGCGTGCCACACGGCGGAAAGGCTTTGTCATGAGTAATTCACTGGATGTGTTTGACGCGTTCTCGCGGGCTTATGCGCGCGAGAAGTTCGAGACCATGTCGCTGCGGGATTATCTGCTGGCCGCGCGTGATAATCCGATGATGTATGCAACGCCGGCAGAGAGGATGATTGCTGCGATCGGTGAGCCGGAGTTCGTCGACACGTCCCGTGATCCGCGGTTGTCGCGCATGTTCTTCAACCGAACCATCAAGATGTATCGTGCCTTTGACGGGTTCTTCGGCATGGAAGACACGATCGAGCGCATCGTCGGCTTCTTCAAGCATGCGGCGCAGGGGCTCGAGGAGAAGAGGCAGATCCTTTATCTGCTTGGTCCGGTGGGTGGCGGCAAGTCCTCCCTGGCGGAGCGGCTCAAGGACCTCATGGAGATCCATCCGGTCTATGTTCTCAAGGCAGGGGATGAGATCAGTCCGGTTTTCGAGTCGCCGCTTGGCCTGTTCAGGACGAGTGAGCTCGCGCAGCTGCTCAGTGAGCGCTACAACATCGAAAGCCATCGGCTGACGGGGCTGATGAGCCCCTGGGCCGTCAAGCGGCTTGATGAATTCAATGGTGACATCTCGCGGTTCGAGGTCGTCAAGATAATGCCTTCCAAGCTTCGCCAGCTTGCGATCGCAAAGACCGAGCCTGGCGATGAGAACAACCAGGACATCTCTGCGCTGACCGGGAAGGTCGATATCCGCAAGCTGGAGCGGTTCAGCCAGAATGACGCTGATGCCTATAGTTTCTCCGGTGGTTTGTGCCGCGCCAACCAGGGCCTGCTTGAGTTCGTGGAGATGTTCAAGGCGCCCATCAAGGTGCTGCACCCGCTTCTCACTGCAACCCAGGAAGGAAACTATGTCGGGACGGAGACGCTGGGTCCCATTCCCTTCCAGGGCATCGTGCTTGCGCATTCGAACGAGTCCGAATGGCTGCAGTTCAAGTCGAACAAGAGCAACGAGGCGTTCCTCGACCGTATCTGTGTCGTGACGGTGCCTTACTGCCTGCGGGCGAGTGAAGAGGTGCAGATCTATCGAAAGCTCCTGAAGACCAGTGAGCTTGGTGCTGCACCTTGTGCGCCTGAAACTCTGGAGATGCTCGCGAAGTTCGGCGTTCTCACACGCTTGAAGGAGCACGAGAACTCCAATCTCTATTCGAAGCTGCGGGTCTATGATGGCGAGAAGCTGAAGGATACGGATCCGAAAGCGAAGACGCTTCAGGAGTACAAGGACTATGCCGGCGTGGATGAGGGCATGACCGGGATCTCGACACGCTTTGCCTACAAGGTCCTGTCAGAAACCTTCAACCACGACACGACTGAAGTGGCGGCTGACCCCGTGCATCTCATGTATGCCCTGGAACAGGCCATCAAGCGTGAGCAGTACGCCGACGAAACGGAGAAGCGGTATCTGGAGTTCATCAAGGCCGAATTAGCGCCGCGTTATGCGGAATTCATCGGCAAGGAGATCCAGAAGGCCTATCTCGAATCTTACAGCGAGTATGGGCAAAACCTTTTCGATCGATACATCTCATATGCGGACGCGTGGATTGAAGACCAGGACTTCAAGGATACCGATACCGGGCAGATGATGGACCGGCAGCAGCTGGACCAGGAATTGTCCAAGATCGAGAAGCCAGCGGGGATTGCCAATCCCAAGGATTTCCGGAACGAGGTTGTCAAGTTTGCCCTGCGGCACCGCGCAACGCATGATGGAAAGAACCCGGCGTGGACTTCCTATGAGAAGATCCGCAACGTCATCGAGAAGCGGATGTTCTCGCAGGTCGAGGATCTGCTGCCCGTGATATCGTTCGAGTCGAAGAAGGACTCGGACACGCAGTCCAAGCATAATGAGTTCGTGAAGCGCATGCTCGCGCGGCACTACACGGGACGGCAGGTTCGGCGCCTCGTGGAGTGGTACATGCGGGTGAACAAGGCAGGGTAGGGCATTAAACTCGTCGCTGGTGCGGCGAAACCCGGGCGGGTCCATGGTGAACTTCATTGATCGTCGGTTGAATCCCAAGGGCAAGAGCCTCGCCAACCGGCAGAGGTTCATTCGCCGGGCGCGCGCCGAGATTCGGGAGGCGGTTCAGAAAACGCTCAAGGACCGCTCACTGACGGACTTTGCCAAGAACCAGAAGATCTCGATTCCCACCCGAGGCACAAAGGAGCCGCGCCTTCGGCACGATCCATCGGCCGGCGGTGAACATGAGAGGGTCCTGCCCGGCAACAAGGATCTTGTCGAGGGCGACCAGATCAAGAAGCCCCGACAGGGAGAAGCTGGTGGCCGGGGAAAGGATGCGGCGACAAGCGGCGATGGCGAGGACGATTTCAGCTTTTCACTATCGCAGGACGAAGTGCTCGACCTCTTCTTCGAGGATCTTGAGCTGCCCAACCTCGTTAAGACGTCGCTCAAGGACATCCGGGTCGTGCGCTGGCGTCGGGCCGGGCTGACGACGGCGGGGTCTCCCAACCAGATCAACCTGGTCAGGACGATGCGTAACGCGTTCGGGCGTCGGCTTGCCATGCGGCGGCCAAAGGCCGAGGAAATCGAGGCCCTTGAAACTGAGCTTGCTGCCTGCCTGCTGGCTTCGCCAAGAGACGCGGCTCGTATTGCCGTGCTTGAGGAAGCCATTGGCCGCCTCAAGCATCGCCGCAAATGGGTACCTTTTCTCGATCCAGTCGATGTGCGCTTCAATGCATTTCAGGAAGAGCCGGTGCCGACAAGCCGGGCTGTCATGTTCTGTCTCATGGATGTGTCGGGTTCGATGGGGGAGCGCGAGAAAGATCTGGCAAAGCGCTTCTTCATGCTGCTGCATCTGTTCCTCAAGCGGCGGTACGAGCGGCTCGACGTTGTCTTCATCCGGCACACCCATGATGCCCAGGAGGTTGACGAGCAAGCCTTCTTCTATTCGCGCCAGTCTGGCGGGACGATCGTGTCGTCGGCGCTGGAGGAGATGAAGCGGATTGTTCGCGAGCGTTATGCGACCGGGGAATGGAACATCTATGCCGCGCAGGCGTCCGATGGCTATACGCAAACGGGAGACGCCACACGCTGTGTCGAGTTGCTGAACGAAGAGCTCATGCCGATCTGCCAGTACTATGCCTATATCGAGATTCTTGACGAGCGGGAGATGGAGGTCTTCGCCAGCGAGGAGAGCGGGGCGGAGCTCTGGCGTGCCTATCGAACTGTCGCGCGACAGTGGAAGAACTTTGCGACCAAGCGTATAGCCAAGCCGCAGGATATTTTCCCTGTGTTCCGCGAGTTGTTTGCGCGCGACAGCGCTGAGGCGCGCACGTGAGCGGGCTGCTGTACACTGGCAGCGAGTGGGATTTCGCCCTGCTGAGGACCGTTTTCTCTGCCATCGAAGATGTGGCGCTGAACGACCTGCGGCTCGACGTCTATCCCAACCAGATCGAGATCATTGCGTCCGAGCAGATGCTGGATGCGTATTCCGCGCATGGCATGCCGTTGATGTATCATCACTGGTCTTTCGGGAAGATCTTCGCGCGCGAGGAGGGCATGTACAGCAAGGGCCGTCAGGCGCTTGCTTACGAGATCGTCATCAATTCCAATCCCTGCATTGCCTATCTGATGGAGGAGAATACGCTGACCATGCAGGCGCTGGTCATGGCGCATGCGTGTTTCGGTCACAATCACTTCTTCAAGAACAACTATCTGTTCCGTCAATGGACGAACGCCGAGGCCATCCTCGATTATCTGGCCTTCGCCAAGAAATATGTCGCAGCGTGCGAGGAGAAGTACGGCGCGGACCAGGTTGAGATCGTGATCGATTCGGCCCATGCCATCATGGAGCAGGGCGTCTTTCGGTATCGGCGTCCACCTCGACCGTCGCGTACGCAACGCGAGGAGCGCATCCGCAAGCGCCGGCAATATGAAGAGCAGAGCTTCAACGACCTTTGGCGGACGCTGCCCGGACAGGCGCGTGACATGAGCGCAGACCTTGCCCTGGTGGACGAAGAGGAGATGGTGGGGTTGCATGCTCCAATGAGCCTGCCGGAGGAGAACATTATTTACTTCCTGGAGAAGCACTCGCCTGTCCTGAAGAGCTGGCAACGCGAGATTCTCAGGATCGTGCGCAACGTGGCGCAGTACTTCTATCCCCAGATGCAGACGAAGGTCATGAACGAGGGGTGCGCGACGTTCGTGCATCATTACATCATGAATGCCCTCTACGATCGGGGGCAGATCGGGGAGGGTGCGATCCTCGAATTCCTGCACTCGCATTCC
>JBEIFU010000194.1:0-5232 GCA_040382295.1 Alphaproteobacteria bacterium | reverse complement strand
GGTGTCTGCTACGCCTGCTATGTTCATGGTGTTGGCGTAGGCGAGGCCCACCTGGAGAACCATGCCCAGAAGCCCTGTCGAGACCACGCCAGGCTGAAGCAGCAAATACAGGATACGGGTCATCGGATCGTCCCCCTCACGTCTTTCCACTTAGACTGTTTAGCATGGCTTGCTGATGCAAAAGCGGCGCAGTCTCATGGAATTCTTTGCGCTGCATCGCGGAAATCCGCCCGCGGCGCCAGGAACCCCGGCGCGTCAGGCCGCCAGTTGCAGGCGGCGATATGACAGGGCCTCCGCAATGTGGGGACGGTTCACCTGCGCCCTGCCCTCAAGATCGGCCAGCGTGCGGGCCACACGCAGAACCCTGTGATAGCCCCGGGCTGAGAGTTTCAATGTCTCGACAGCCTTCACGAGCAAGGCTTGTCCTGGCTCGTCGGGGGCGGCAACGCGGGCTAGCAGAACACCGTCAGCCTCGGCATTGGTGCGGACGGGCAGATCCCTGTAGCGCTCGGACTGAATGGCGCGCGCGGCCTCAACCCGGCTGGCCACCTCGCGGGAGCCCTCGGATGGCGGGGGCAAGGCCAGATCCCTCGCACTCACCGGGGACACCTCGACATGCAGATCGATGCGGTCGAGCAGCGGCCCCGAGAGGCGCGATTGGTAGTCGGCGCCACACTTTGGCGCGCGGCCGCAGCTGCGATCTGCCTCGGTCATGTAGCCACAGCGGCATGGGTTCATGGCGGCAACGAGCTGAACACGGCTGGGGTAGCGAATATGGGCGTTCGCGCGGGCGACCAGCGTCTCTCCCGTTTCCAGGGGCTGACGCAACGAGTCCAGAACCTGTCGCTGGAACTCCGGCAACTCGTCGAGGAACAGGACCCCGAGATGTGCGAGGCTGACCTCGCCGGGGCGGGCACGCATGCCTCCGCCCACGAGGGCGGCCATGCTGGCCGAATGATGCGGCGCGCGAAAGGGGCGTCGTCGGCCGATGGCGCCATTCTTGAGCTCGCCTGCGAGGCTCTGAACCATGGAGACTTCGAGCGCCTCGCGCGGGTCGAGGGCGGGCAGAAGGCCCGGCAGGCGCGCCGCCAGCATCGACTTTCCTGCGCCGGGTGGCCCGATCATCAAGAGGTTGTGACCTCCCGCGGCTGCGACCTCGAGCGCGCGCTTGGCGGTTTCCTGTCCCTTGACGTCGCGCAGATCGGGCAGCGCCTTCATCTCCTCGGCCATGCGTGGCTGAGGCTGGCTGAGGACCTGAACGCCCTTGAGGTGGTTGACCAAGGCCACGAGCGTGGGCGCGGCGATGACCTGAAGGCCCGCGGCCCAGGCGGCTTCGGGGCCGGCTGCTTCAGGGCAGATAAAGGTGCGTTCGCGCTCCAAGGCCTTGATCGCTGCAGGAAGCACGCCTGCAACCGGCACAATGGCGCCATCCAGCGACAGCTCGCCCATCGCGAGACACGCTGCCATTTCGAGAGAAGGCAGCACGCCCATGGCCGATAGAAGCCCCAGCGCGATCGGTACATCGTAGTGGCTACCTTCCTTGGGAAGGTCTGCGGGCGAGAGGTTGACCGTTATGCGCTTGAAGGGCAGTGCAAGGCCGATTGCATGAAGTGCTGCCCGAACGCGCTCGCGGCTTTCGGCGACCGCCTTGTCTGGCAGACCGACGATGGCCATGCGCCCAGCGTTTTCGCCAGAGGCGTCGGCCATGTGAACCTGGACATCGACCTCCCTCGCCTCGATCCCGACGAAGGCGACGGTCGAAACATGTGCGACGGCCATCAGCGCTTTTCGATTCTGCGCTCGATTGCGTCCCAGACCAGCGCCGCGACATCGGTACCGTCGAAGCGCCGGACTTCCCAGATGCCGGTCGGCGAGGTGACGTTGATCTCGGTAAGCCAGTCGCCGATGACGTCGATCCCCGTGAAGATCAGGCCCCTGTCCCGCAGCTCGGGACCTATGCGCCTGCAGATCTCTAGCTCTCTCGGCGTCAGCGCCGTCTTCTCCGGTGTTCCACCCACATGCATGTTCGAACGTGCCTCTCCTGCGGCGGGGACGCGGTTGATGGCACCAACCGGTTCTCCGTCGACGAGGATGATGCGCTTATCACCCTGGCGAACTTGAGGCACATATCGCTGAACTGTCATCGGCTCTTTTACGAAATTCGAGAAGAACTCGAGGATCGTGTTGAGGTTCTCGTCCTCCGGGCGGATGCGGAAGACCCCACTACCTCCGTTGCCGTACAAGGGTTTTACGACGATATCGCCATGCTCGGCCCGAAACTCCCTGACGGCTTGGGGGTCGGCCGTGATGAGAGTGGGCGGCATGAGGTCAGGGAATTCTGTTACAAATATTTTTTCCGGCGAATTGCGCACCCACCACGGGTCGTTGACGACGAGGACATTCGAGGGCAAGCGCTCGAGGATGTGGGTTGTCGTGATGTAGGACATGTCGAAGGGTGGATCCTGGCGCAGAAGCACCACGTCCATGGTCGACAGGTCGAGCCTGCATGACGGGCCAAGGCTGAAGTGGTTGCCCCGCTCTTCACGCACGGCGAGCTGCGCGGCAGCCGAGACGTGGATGTCTGCGCCGCGCTGAACGAGGGAGATCGGACGGTAGTACCAGAGCCGATGCCCCCGCTTCTGGGCCTCTAGCGCGAGCGCAAAGGTCGAATCTCCGGCGATATCGATCCGCTCGATCGGATCCATCTGGATTGCAACGGTCAGCGACATCGTTCGACCTTTTTGTCCTTGAGGCGCGAGCCTAAATGCCTGCCGATTGGCAGGCAACCATGGCGCATCATGCCCTGTGCAGAGGCCCGGGCGCTAGTTCAACCTGCGCCGCAGGCCGGTCAGCACGAACGTGGCCTCGCGGCGCTCGACAGACTGATCCTCGGCAAGATCCATGCATTGTTGCGCGGCCAGAATGGCGGCTCGAAGCTTGCCAATGGATTCGTTCGCACGCGCGAGCTCGAGCCAGAGATCCGGCTGTTTCGGCGCGACGATGACCATCCGTTCGGCAATGTCCACCGCACGACGCATGTCTCTGCCGGCCAGCGCGCGGGATCGGATGTTGTTCAGGAGGCGTAACAGCACGGCCCTGTTGTCGACGGGCCCGTATTCGGGGACAGCTGCTCCCTGGCCTGGACCCCAGGGCCGCAACTCGTCGGCGCCCAGCACAAGGCCACCATTGAAGGGGTCGATGATGCGCGCCTGCTCTCCTTCGCCGAGTTTCATCAGGAAGTGCCCGGGCGTATTCATCCCCTGCGCACGAGCCCCCAGGCGCTGACCAATCTCGATATAGAGGATTCCAAGCGACACAGGCAGGCCCCGCCGACGGTCAATCACGCGGATCAGGTCTGCGTTCTGAGGGTCGTCGAAGGTCTCGTTATCACCGGCATAGCCGTGCCGGTTTGCGATCGTGTCGGCGAGGATACGGGCAATCGCCTCGGCTTCGGACATGCCGCGTCTCAGCGCCGGGATGCGTTCTCGCGCGTCCGCTTCCATATGGTCGAGGTGCTGCAGATAGGGCCTCAGATCGATGGCAGGATGATCAAGCGCTGCGAGAAAGATCGCCGCCTTTGCGATGGGAATGTCGCCGTCTGCCGCGCTCCCGATTTCGCGCAGTTTCTCGAGGACCTCGTCCGTGTCCGCCCTCATGGCACTCCTCCCGTCGACGAGATGCTGCGATCGGCGGGTGCCGGAGCTGTTGCGGTGCGACGAGGGTCATCGCGCATGATGATGTAGTCCACCACGCGCACCGCTTCGGGGATCGCCCTTGCGCGGCGCAGCACACGGTCGCGCTCGGCGGCATCTGAAGCGACCCCGTTGAGATAGATCGTACCGTTGGCAGTGTCGATCTGGTAGTTGCCATCGCGGATGGACGGATCGGCCAGAAGGTTCGCGCGCAAGCGCGCCGAGATCCACCGATCGCGCGCAGCGTCCACAAGCCCCGGGCTGTTGGCTACTTCGACATCGTTGATGACCTGGGTGACGGCGGGAAGTGTCCATGCGATGCGCGTGACGGCCTGCCGATCGTGCTGCGTCGGCACGGTGCCAGTGATGTGCACCCTGCCTTCCGACACGGTCGAGTCGACCCTTGCGAATATCTCGGCGTCCTTGGCAAGCAGTCGGGCGCTGAACAGCGCCTGTGTCCCCATGTCGTCGAGCACCCGCGGCAGCGAACGACCATCGGGGTCCTGTTGCATCAGGGCGCAGGCGCCGAGATACATCGCCGTCATGCAGAGGGCCATTGCGTGCCGGAACAGTTGCATTCACGTCCTCCAGGCATCGGTTATGTGGCGCGGCCAGCCTGTCTCGGCCAACACCACCAGGTCGAAGCGACGGGGAAGCTTTGCAAGGCCCGGTCGCCTGGCGCAGAACTGCCTTGCGGCCCTTTCCACACGACCCTGCTTGACGCTGCCAACGGAAGCAAGGGCTTGCGTCAGGGTTCCGCGCGTCCGGACCTCAATGAAGACGATTGTGCAGGGTGATGTCCAACGAGGCGTTAACGCGACCAGATCCAGTTCGCCTCCCCTGGCGTGGAACTGACGTGCCAGAATGCGATATCCCTTGCAGCGCAGCCACAAGGCGGCGAACCATTCGGCGACCGTCCCCCTGGCCCGCGCCTGTTCACGCTGAATTTTCATCTGCCTTCTTCAACACCAAGGCGCGGGCGTACACGTTTCTGCGTGGCAGCCCCAGTTCTGCCGCGACGATTGTCGCCGCCTCCTTCAATGGATGGGCTTGCAGGGCCAGCGCGAGGCGCTCGTCCAGCCGGGCTTCATTGTTGGCCGCCATGTCCATTGCCTCTTGTGCTGCCGGCGGTGCCACGAGAAGCACGATCTCTCCCCTGACCCGCGGTTCGGCCTCATAATGAGCAATCAAGGCAGCAAGTGGGCAGCGCCGCACGTCTTCGTGCAACTTCGTGAGTTCCCGCGCCACGCAGGCCATGCGGTCACCAAGGATCGACCGCAAGTCCTTCAACGTGTCCACCAGGCGGGTCGGCGCCTCGAAGAAGACCAGCGTCGCGGGCACGCTCTCAAGGGCCCGGATCTCCCGACGGCGTTCGTTGATTTTCGCCGGCAGGAAACCAGCGAAGAAGAAACGCTGTGTCGGGAGGCCCGAGGCTGTCAGCGCGGCAATCACGGCGGATGCGCCGGGAATCGGGATCACCGGGATTCCTGCGTCGATCGCCGATTCGACCAGGGATTGACCCGGGTCGGACACAAGCGGG
>JBEIFU010000193.1:0-5237 GCA_040382295.1 Alphaproteobacteria bacterium | reverse complement strand
CTCGCCCTTGCGCGGCAGGCGCCGGATTTCGCGCCCACTCTCGCGCTCGGCCAGGCGCAACTCGTAAGCCTGCTGCAGGTTCAGCCAGAACTCGGCACTGGTGCCGAACCAGTGCCCAAGCCGGAGGGCGGTGTCCGCGCTTATGCTGCGCGTGCCGTTGACAATGCTGGTGATGCGGTTGGCCGGCACCTTGAGCTGCCGTGCCAGCTCCGTTGGCGTGACCGCGAGCCCATCAAGTTCCTCTGCCAGAACCTCGCCCGGGTGAATGGGTGTGCGCGCCATGTTTTCCTCAGTGGTAGTCGATGATCTCAACCAGGCTTGGCCCCATGTCGCGCTGGTTCCAGACGAAACAGATGCGCCATTGGTCGTTGATCCTGATGCTGAACTGCCCTCTTCGGTCGCCCGAAAGGCGTTCGAGGCGATTACCGGGGAGCGCGGCCAGGTCTGCGATGTCCCGCGCGGCATCCAGTCGCTCGAGCCGGTTTTCGGCCTGTCGCCGAAAAGGCTCAAAGACCTTCACGCGCTCTCCCAAAGCAAACCGTTCGGTCCGCGCATCCCTGTAGCTCAGGATCATTGCAAGGCTTACCTCTATTTATGCGTTACGTCAAGCGTACATCCTCTGGGCCCTTGCTGACCGGATGCCTGCCGACCCTGGGCGGGTATGCGGAGATGAGAGATCGGCGCTCGGTTTCAACCATGCATGAGCGGTCTAATGACCTGTTGCCCCCCCGTGTCCTGCGGCCTCACGAGCGGGCCACGTCATGCCTCAACACGAGGCTGCAGGCGAGCATGGAATTGTAACAGGATGTAACAGGTGCGCCGCGCCTTCCCTCGACTCACTCATGCTGGTGTCCCTGCGCCGTTTCGACATGGCGGCCATACGAAGGGACAGGATGCGTCATGTGGAGTGGCACTGGTGGTGCAAGACCCTGCTCGCGTCTAATCCACTTAATACCGCCAAGCTTTCATACCACTCCTCATCGTCATTGGGCATGCCCCAGACGTCTGGCGCGGAGTTGTTCGAGTTCGCCCTTGAGGTGCTGCTCGAAATAGGCGTCGCAGCCGAGGCAGACGTTGGCGAGCTCGCGGCCCTTGGGGTCGCGCTGGCGGGAGGCTTCGCGGTACTGCTCGCGTGACCAGCCTGCGGCCTCGCCCATGGCTTCGGGGTCGCCCTTGTTGATCGCCTCGAAGGCGGGATGGCCCTTCAGGCTATCGAGAATGTCGGTCAGGCGCTCCTCGGTCAGGTTGCCGAGCGGGGCCTTGGTCTTGAGGCAGCAGGGATAGACGGAACCATCGGGCTCGATGGCGACCTCGGAGCCCTGCTCGCCGTGGTTCAGGAAGTTCTTGCCGCCGCTCCAGCGGGCGCAGAAGTTCGTATCGTATCCCGCGTTCGACAGGCCATTGGCCCAGGCGCGACCGCGGGGCCAGAGCTCGCCGATCCACAGATCGGGCTGCGCACCAAAGAAGACGAAGAACGGACCCTTGCCGGCGCTGGTGCGTGCCCTCGAAGGGGTGGCGGCCCTCAGCTTGGGGTCACGTGCACCGCCAAGGTCGACCTCGGTTGCGCCGAAGGCCTTCATCATGTCCCTTATTCTTTCCATGAAGGCGTAACGCTTCTCACCTTCCATGCCGACATGGTGGTCGTCGATCGAGGCGATGGCGATCGTGCGTACGCCACGCTCCAGCATCTCTGCAATGTATTGCGGGGTCAGCACGTCGCCGGTTGTCTGCACCGATACGTAGGGCGCACGGTCGCCCCAGCGCGCCCTGATGCCGTCGAGGACAGGGTAGAAAAGTTCTTCCCTTACGCCGTCGATCAGCAGTTCGCCGCCAGCCAGCACCAGAAGCGAGCGACGGCTGGCACCGGTGCCGCGCTCGCGGAAGCTCATCTCGTCGGGCAGGTTTTCAAGCACGCGGGGCCAGGCGGCCTGCCCTTCGCCGACCACGCGCTTCAGCTCATCGCGCACATAGGGGCGAAAGCGGTCGTCGTAACAATGGCGGCACTTGCGGTGGCAGGCCCAGGTGAGGACCCAGTAGATAGCTTCCATGGATACTCCCATGCGGTCGGTACATGTGTACCTAAACCGTGGGTGAAGGATTGTACAGCCGGGGTCCGGCTGTTCCTTGTCCGGCCTGAGCAAAGACGCGGGTGGTGCGCCTTCACGCACCATGACGGTTGAGTGATGGGGGTGCTTGTAAAGTGGCATTCGGTATGCCACTACTTTGCGCACGCACGAAGCAACCATCATCGCGACAGGAACGCTCCCTCATGCACACCACCGAACTCTGGGTCGAACGCACCAATCTTCGCCAGACAAGGATCGTGGAGCGGCAGCTTGCGCCACTGGCGGAGGGTGAGGTGCTGGTGCGGATCGACAAGTTCGGGCTAACGGCGAACAATGTCAGCTATGCCGTCTCGGGTGACATGATCGGGTACTGGAAGTACTACCCGGCCGAAGGCGACTGGGGGAAGGTGCCGGTCTGGGGCTTTGCCGATGTCGTGGAGTCACGGTGCGACGAGATCCCGGTCGGTGAGCGGATCTGGGGCTTCCTGCCCATGGCAGCCCATGCGGTGCTGCAGCCGGGCAAGGTCAATGCGCGGCAGTTCACGGACATGGCGGCGCACCGCCAGCCGCTGCCGGGCCTCTACAACGACTTCATGCGCACGAAGGATGATCCGGCGCCGGTCAAACAGGCGGAAGACGCGCGGTGCGTACTGTTCCCGCTCTTTGCCACGTCTTATGTGCTCTACGACTATTTCGTGGCCAACGAATTCTTCGGCGCCAAGCAGGTGGTGGTGGCCTCCGCCTCGTCGAAAACGGGGTTCGGGCTTGCATGGCTCGTCCATCATGACAAGGCGGCCGGACAGCGCGTTGTCGGCCTCACCTCGCCCGGCAATGTCGGCTTCGTGCAGGCGCTGAAGGTGTGCGACCAGGTCGAGAGCTATGACAGGGTCAGCGCCATCGACGCTTCATTGCCCACGATCTTCGTCGACATGTCGGGCTCAGGGCCTGTCGTGAGTGCGGTGCACCAGCATGTCGGCGCCAACGTGGTCGAGAGCTGCATCGTGGGCGCGACACACTGGGAAGAGGACCGGACGCGGGGCGAGTTGCCCGGCGCGAAGCCCACGTTCTTCTTTGCGCCCGCGCATATCGGGCGACGGAACAAGGAATGGGGACCGGGCGTGCTGATCGGCAAGGCCATGATGGCCGGTGCGCAGATCACGGCCTCGATCGCCGGCACGTTCTCGATCACGCGCACCGATGGGCCTGCAGCCGTCGAGAAGGCCTTCGTGGAACTTGTCAACAACAAGGTGCCGCCGAGCCGTGGCCTGCTGCTTTCCATGCAGGGGGGAGCGGGCGCGCGATGACCTATCGCCTTCACGGCATGCCGGGCTCGCTCTATACAGGCAAGGTGCGCAGCTATCTCGTCAAGCAGCGCATCCCCTTCGAGAACCGCGCCGCGGGCGAGCACCGGTTTCGCGAGGAACTCGTGCCGAAGCTCGGGCGCTGGATCATCCCGGTGCTTGAGGGCGCCGATGGCGCGCTTCTGCAGGATGGGTCCGACATCATCGCGCATTTCGAGGCGACGGGCGGCACGCGTTATCCCGCCTATCCTTCGACGCCGCTGCATGCGCTGATCGGGCAGATCTTCGAGCTGTTCGGCGGCGAGGGATTGTTGCGGCCGGCGATGCATTATCGCTGGAACTTCGACGAGGTGAACAAGGCGTTCCTGTCGATCGATTTTTCGTCGTCGCTGGCGCCCACGGGTGCGCCCGACGACGTGCAGGCCGGCATCTTCGCGATGGCATCCACGCGGATGCGCAAGGCGATGTCGAGCTTCGGCGTCACGCCCGAGAGCATTCCGTCGGTCGAGGCGTCCTATGCGGAATTCCTGCGCCTGTTCAATGCGCACCTTGCGGGCTCGCCCTATCTCCTGGGTGGACGACCCACGATCGGCGACTATGGCCTGATTGCGCCGCTCTATGCCCATCTGGCGCGCGACCCCTACCCTGCCCGCATGATGCAGCAGACGGCCCACCAGGTGTGGCGCTGGACCGAGCGGATGAATCGCGCCGACCATGACGCTGGCGAGTATGGCGATCTGCCTGAGACCCTGTTTGCAAATGACGGCGTGCCCGACACGCTGAAGGCACTGCTGCGCTTCGTGGCCGAGGACTACCTGCCCGAGGTTCGCGCTTTTGTTCAATACACGAATGAATGGCTTGCAGCCCACCCCGGCATCGTCGCGGGAACCAACGGACTTGACCGGATCCAGGATCGCGTCATCGGCATGACCAGTTTCCAGTGGCGCGGCCACGAATTGCGTGTCGCCGTGATGCCCTACAGGCTCTATCTGCTGCAGAAAATCCAGGACGCCGCAGACCAGGCGGCACCTGATGCGCGGGCTCACATCGACAGGCTGCTTGCCGATACAGGCCTTGCGGACATTCTCACGCTGCGTACCCAGCGCCGCATCCTGCGGTCCAACCACCTGGAAGTCTGGAGTGAGCCGCTACCTCTTTCCGAAGTGAAACGCTGACCATGTCCCTGTTTCCACCAAGTACAAATTGTGACTACCACGGCGCCAAAGTGTCCGCATGGTATCTGGTGCTGGCAGGTGTCATGGAGATCATCCCTGGCTGCATTCACTATTTCCCGCCTGATGGCGGAGCGGGGGTGATCGGCGGCCTCGACCTGTCGATTAGGGGCGAAACGATCATTGCGCTCTTTGCCTGGGTCGGCTCTCTGCAGATACCGTTCGGGCTGATGCTGCTCATTATCGGGGCGCGTTATCGTACCCTGGTACCGCTGGGCCTTCTGGCCGTGATCATCGAACGATCGCTGATCTCCTATGACGGCTGGTTCGGCAAAGCCTCGTTCAGCGGCCATCATCCGCCGGCTCACTATGGCAGCGTGGTCGCGGTTGCGCTGGGGCTTGTGTTCCTCGTGCTGGCTTTGCGCACACAACGGAAAGCCAGTTGAGGAGTTCACTTCACATGCAAACGACGCCCCCAAGCGGAGCGACCCAGTTCAGGCTTGCCAAATATCCTTCGGGCGCAGGTCTCGAAGGCATCTTTGCACGCACCCAGGATACTCTCGCAGAGATGAAGCCCGGCGAAGTCCACTTGCGTCTCTCCCATATCTCCGTCGATCCGGGCATGAGAGGCTGGGTAACGCCCAAGCGCAGCTACATGCCACCGGTGCAGCCGGGTGAGGTCATGCGTGCCTTCGGCG
>JBEIFU010000192.1:0-5245 GCA_040382295.1 Alphaproteobacteria bacterium | reverse complement strand
CTCCTTCCCTTGTGGCGCGTCGCGGGGCATGCCCGGTGCCTGCTGCCGCCTTCGGGCTTCGCGCTGGCGCTGACAGGCGATAGAGTGCTCCTTCAACAGGAGACGCATCATGGACCTCAAACTGAAGGGCAAGCGCGCAATCGTACTCGGGGGAACGCGCGGCATCGGTCGCGCCATCGCCGACACGCTTGCCGATGAAGGCGCCCACGTCGCCATCTGCGCCCGCAACAAGGATCAGGTTGACCCCGCCGTTGCCGCGCTCGCGGCCCGCGGTGTCCGCGCCACAGGGGCTGCCGTCGACATGGGCAAGCCCGACGAGCTGAAGGCATGGATCTCCAGCGTTGCGGCAGACTTCGGTGGGATCGACATTCTGGTCTCCAACGCCAGTGCGCTCGTCATGGGTGCGGGTCGTGAGGCCTGGGAGAGCATGCTGCAGGTTGATATCCTCGGCGCGGCGGCTGCCTTCGATGCAGCGCGCCCTCATCTCGAGAAGGCTGCCGCCAACACCGGTGATGCGGCCTGCGTCATGATCTCGTCGATCTCGGCGGCTGAAGCCCAGAACGCCGGTGCCTATGGCGCGATCAAGGCCGCGATGATCCACTATGCGAAGGGTCTCGCCAAGGAGTGCGCGAAGGCCAAGGTGCGCGTGAACGTGGTGTCACCCGGCACGATCTATTTCAAGGGTGGCGTCTGGCACAATGTGGAGCAGATGGCGCCGCAGATGTATGAGGCCACGTTGAAGCGAAACCCGATGGGTCGCATGGGCACGCCTCAGGAGATTGCCAATGCGGCCGTCTTCCTGGCGAGCCCGGCCTCATCCTTCACGACCGGTGCCAACCTCATCGTCGATGGCGCGTTGACCTCGCGGGTGAACTTCTAGTCCCGCGCGGGGCCCTCGCCATCGGCGTCATCGGTTGCGTTGCCGAGTGTGCAGGGACTGTCAGGATACCAATTATCGCCCCTTGAAGTCGGCTTTCCTCTTGCCGAGGAAGGCCGCGACGCCCTCGGCGAAGTCCTCGGCGCGTCCGGCCGTGCGCTGCGCCCAGCGCTCGGCATCGAGCTGTTCCTCGTAGGTGTTGTCGGAGGACTGCCAGTAGAGGTTCCGGATCGCGCCGAGCGCGACCGTCGGGCCGCTCGCAAGTTCCGTTGCCAGTGCGTGTGCCTCGTCCAGCAGCTTTGCGTCATCGTAGACGCGATTGATGAGGCCCCATTCGAGCGCCTTCTCTGCCGGCAGCTTCTCGCCCATCAGCGACAGTTCCTTGGCTCGCGCAAGACCCACGAGCCGCGGTAGCAGCCATGTCGAGCCGCCATCAGGCACGAGGCCAATCCGACGGAATGCTTGGAGGAAGTAAGCGCTGCGTGCGGCAAGGACCATGTCGCCCATCAGCGCAAAGCTCATGCCGACGCCCGCCGCCGCGCCGTTGACGGCCGTCACGATGGGCATGTTCAGGTTGCGCAGACGGCGCAGGAAGGGGTGGTACATGGTCTCGAGCGCGGCACCGGCATCACGTGCCTGTGTGCCTGTTCCGGTCGCCAGTGTGGCTGGTCCTCCGCTCAGGTTGGCGCCTGCGCAGAAGCCCCTGCCAGCACCCGTGAACACGAGGGCCCTGAGCCCGTGCTTGGGGTCCTCGACATGGTTGAGTGCAGCCTGCAGGCCCGACAGCATTTCCGGGCTCACCGCATTCAGTACGTCGGGATGGTCCATGATCAACGTTCCGACATGGCCATTGATCTCGAGGCGCGCGCGTTCGAACTGCATGGTCTGTCCCTTCATTTGCCTTTGAATTGCGGGTCACGCTTGGTGAGGAAGGACATCACGCCTTCCCTGAAATCTTCGGTGTCGCCGAGGAGGCGCTGGGTGTTGCGCTCCATCTCCAGCTGTTCGTCGAGCGTGTTGAGCGGCGCTGCATCCAGCACACGCTTGAGCTCGCGATAGGCGAGCTGCGGTCCTTTCGCCAGGCGCAGCGCTAGCGCATGGGCTTCAGCGGCCAGCCTGTCATCGTCAACGCATTGCCAGATGAGCCCCCACGCTTCCGCCTTCTCGGCCGGGAGGCGGTCGCCCAGCATTGCCAAGGCTCGAGACCGTGCTCGACCGAGAAGCTGCGGGAAGAACCAGGTGCAGCCCATGTCGGGTACAAGCCCGAGGCGTGGCACGAAGACCTGGACGAAATAGGCCGACCGCGCCGCAAGCACAATGTCCCCGGAAAGCGCAAGGCCGACGCCGCCGCCTGCGGCGACGCCATTGACCGCCACGATGACCGGCTTGGGGAAGCTGGCCAGGTCGCGGACCAGCGGGTTGTAGCCGATCTCCATCGCGTGTGCGACGCCTTCGCCCACCGAGCGGTCACTCCCGTCATTGCCGCCGGTAGTCGTCAGGTCTGCTCCGGCACAGAAGCCGCGTCCTGCGCCTGTCAGGACCAGTACTTTCGCCGCCTCGTCGCGGGTGAGGGTTCGCAGGGCCGAACGGATGTCGTCTATGATCGCCTTGTTGAGGCTGTTGAGCGTCTCCGGGCGGTTGAGGGTCAGCGTGGCGACCCCGTCCTTGGTGTTCAGCAGGATCGTGCTGTAGCTCATCGAGTTCCCTTGCGTTCGCTGTCGGGATGGGGCGTCGAACGTATCGGCGCAAGGCACCACAGGTTTGGCCGCGAGGCAATGGGCACTGTAAAGGATGGGGGTAACCCTACGTCAGTCTGAGGCGTTAACATCTGGGCCGTTGGGGACTTTGCGACGGGTCCGGGATATCCCGTATAAGACGTGGCACGGAATCTGTGACAACAAGGAGCTCGCCATGAGCGCATCTGCCACCGCGTCAAAGGCCATCCCGGCTGACATGAAAGCCCTGCTGGATCGCCAGCGCGCTTCCTTTCTGTCCGACGGTCCGCCGTCAGCCGAGGTTCGCATCGATCGCATCAACCGCTGCATCGGCCTGCTCGTGGACTTCCAGGATGACATCGCGGATGCCATGAACAAGGACTTCGGGAGCCGCTCCGAGAAGATGAGCAAGCTCACCGAGGTTTCAAGCTCGATCGGGTCGCTCAAGCATGCCCGGGATCATCTGAAGAAGTGGATGAAGACCGAACGGCGTAGCCCCACACCCGCCATCCTTGGTTGGCTGGGTGCAAAGGCCGAGATCCAGTATCAGCCGCTCGGCGTCGTCGGGCTGATTGCGCCCTGGAATTTTCCCGTGAACCTCACATTCGCTCCTCTGGCCGGTATTCTTGCCGCGGGCAATCGCTGCCTGATCAAGCCCTCGGAGTTCACGCCCGCCACATCCGACCTCATGGCGAAGATGTTCCGCAAGGCCTTCAGCGAGACCGAGATTGCGGTCTGCCTCGGTGGCCCCGATGTGGGCGAGGCCTTCAGCCGGTTGCCCTTCGACCATCTGCTGTTCACGGGCGCGACCTCGATCGCCCATCACGTCATGCGTGCAGCCGCAGAGCACCTCGTTCCGCTGACGCTGGAATTGGGCGGAAAGTCGCCCGTGATCGTCGGCCAGAGCGCCAACATGGAGCTGGCCGCCGCCCGCATCATGAATGGCAAGACGCTCAATGCAGGGCAGATCTGCCTTGCGCCGGATTACGTTCTGGTGCCTGAGGGCCGCCGCGACGAGTTCGTAGCCAAGGCCGCCGAGTCGGTCACCCGCATGTTCCCGACGCTGAAGGACAATCCGGACTATACGTCGGTGATCAATCAGCGCCACTATGATCGCCTGCAGGGATACCTTGATGACGCTCGCGCCAAGGGTGCGAAGGTGGTCGAGGTCAATCCGGCGAAGGAAGACCTCCGCCAGCAGCCGTATCACAAGATCGCTCCGACACTCGTGCTCGATCCGACGGATGACATGAAGGTCATGCAGGACGAGATCTTCGGGCCGATCCTGCCCGTCAAGACCTACAAGGCTGTCGACGAAGCCATCGGCTATGTGAACGCGAAGGCGCGTCCGCTTGGCCTCTATTACTTCGGCGAGGACACTGCCGAGAAGGATCGCGTGCTTGAGCGCACGACGTCGGGCGGCGCGACCGTCAATGACGTGATCATGCACATCGCGATGGAAGAGCTGCCCTTCGGCGGTGTTGGTCCGTCCGGAATGGGATCCTATCATGGCATCGAGGGCTTCAGGCAGTTCTCGCACCGCAAGGCGGTCTACCAGCAGCCGGTGTCCAAGATGGTCGAGAGCCAGCTGAAGAACATTCGTCCGCCCTATGGCGAGGCGATCCTCAAGCACCTGGCGAGTTCGATCAAGCGCTGATCAGGCGACTTCGTTTTCCTTCTTGCGCCGCAGCAGGTGCTGCGGCACAGGGCGGGCGAGGAAGGCTGGAACATTCTCGCTGAAGGATGCGGCTGTGCCCTCGTCCCCCGCGGGCTCGCGCCGGGTGCGCTCACGTTTGCCCTCGCGCTCTCGCGGCGGGTGCCGGTCGTGCGGCGGCTTCTCGCCAGCGCTCTTCTCACGCGGCCTGTCCCTGTCACCGCGACGCTCGTGTCGGCCGCGCCCCGATCGCTCGGCGGGCTTGGCCTCCGTCGGCGGAGGTGCCGCTGGTGTCACGGTTGCTAGTGACGGGTCGAATGGCTCCATCGAAGCCGTGCGATCATGGAGGGGGCGATCCTCGCGATGGCGTCCACGGCTGCGCCCTCGATCCTGGCGCGGACGATCACGGTCTCGGCCTCCACGCTGGCGATGGTCGGGCTCGACCTGAAGGTCGGTCATATCATCGCGGTCGATGGTCTTCTTGGTCAGTGTTTCAATTGCTTCAACAAACTTCGCATCGCGCGGACCTGCCAGCATGAAGGCATGGCCCTGGCGTCCTGCCCGACCCGTGCGGCCGATGCGGTGCACGTAGTCATCCGGGTGGATGGGAACGTCGAAGTTGAACACGTGGCTTACTGCCGGAATGTCGAGCCCGCGTGCTGCGACGTCGCTGGCAACAAGAAGCTGGACCTCGCCGGCGCGGAACTTGTCCAGCGTCGCCGTGCGCACGTTCTGTGGCAGGTCGCCGTGCAGCGCCGCGACCGAGAAGCCGTGCTTGGTCAGCGACTTCCAGACGATGTCCACGTCGACCTTGCGGTTGCAGAAGATGATGCCGTTCGAGACTGTCTGACTGCGGATGACGCGGCGAAGCGCCTCGCGCTTGAGCTTTGGATCGGTCGACGACAGCGTCACGATCTTCTGCTCGATGGTCGAGGCGGTCGAGGCGGGCCTTGCCACCTCGATGCGCACGGGGGCGCTCAGGAACTGGTCGGCAAGCCG
>JBEIFU010000191.1:0-5247 GCA_040382295.1 Alphaproteobacteria bacterium | reverse complement strand
GCGAACACGACCCACGAGGACTCCGTCAGGTAGATCGCAAAGCCAAAGGGCAAGCCAACCACCGTCGCGATTGTGACGATCCGCGGCATCCACTTCATGTCGCGCTTGGAGAACTGGTCCGCGATATACCCGCCAAGGAACGTGCCGAGGCCGCCCGCCACGCCGAAGACCAACGCCAGGAAAAGGCTGAGGTCTGTCATCGACAGGCCGTGCGAGCGCATGACGAAGGTTGGCCACCACTGCACGCCGGCATAGCCGACAAGCGTCGTGAGCGTCGCGCCGATGAACACGTGCACGAGCGACTTCTGGCTCAGCATGTGCCGCACGGTCGTCATCAGCGAAGGGGCCTCACCGGCATGAGTGATTCCGTCGCTGGCGCCGCGCTTGGGCTCACGGATCGTGAACATGACGAGCAGCGCCAAAGCAAGACCCGGGATGCCCAGCACGAAGAACGCCATGCGCCAACCATACTCGGCCGCCACCAGGGCACCACCATAGAGACCTACGAACAGGCCGAACGGCACGCCCAAGGCGAAGATCCCGAGCGCCGTCGCCCTGGTTTTCGGCCCGAACAGGTCCGAGATGATGGCATGTGACGGCGGGCTGCCCCCGGCTTCGCCAACACCCACGCCCACGCGGGCTAGCGCGAATTGCCAGTAATTCCCGGCAAGGCCGCACACGGCCGTCATGGCGGACCAGATGGCAACCGACACGGCTATGATGGTCTTGCGGTTCCCGCGGTCAGCCCAGATCGCAATGGGCACGCCCAGGCTCGCATAGAAGAAGGCGAATGTGGTGCCTGCCAGGAACCCGAGCGCTGTGTCAGACACCTGGAACTCGGCCTTGATGTAGGGCATCAGCACCGACAGGATCATGCGGTCGGCATAGTTGCTGATGTAGACGACCAACAGCAGCAGCAGGATGTAGATCTTGTAGGTGGTGGAATAGTCTTGCGCCCCGCCGGGCGCCGCCGTGAGGCTGCCGTTCGAACTCATTCCGTTTCCTCAACCTGTTCTTTATGGCTTTGGGATCAGCTTGCAGAATTCCGGCGGGGTCGCAAGCACTTTCGCCCCCGCAGCTGGGTCGGGGACACCAAACCACAGCGAAGGGATGCAATATGGTCAAGTCGATCGACCTCACCGCCGTTACCGATGAAAAGTTCCCCCACCTCTATCGAGATCGCATCGAGCCTTTGCTCGGTACGCGCGAAGCCGATCGCCTGAAGGCGGTTTCAGTGTTCTGGAGGAGAGGATGGCTGGGTGCGGGGGCTGCGCTTCTGCTCGTGGGACCGGTTCAGGTCTGGACCGGAGACATCCAGCTGGCCCTGTTTCTTGGGGCTGTTGCGCTCATCGCGGCTGGCAGTTGGGCCTACGCCCCGGTGCATGCAGTCGGATTGGAGACAAAGAAGCAGGCACTCAGCGCCATAGCCGAGGCGATGGACTGTACCTATCAGCTTGATGGCGTTGAGCCCGCTGGCCTTGAGCAGCTGAGAACCTTGCAGCTGCTTGCAACGGGTGACCGCGCCCGATTCCATGACCATTTCGCGGGTCATCACCATGGCTGCAGCTTCACCTTTTGCGATGGTCATGTCGAGCAACAGGTGCGCTCCCGCCGGGGGAAGCGCTGGGTCACCATGTTCCGCGGCCAGGTGATCCAGGTCGACTTCCCCAAACGCTTTCGTGGCACGACCGTAATCCATCGGGACGCAGGCATGCTCAATTTCCTTGGGGCATGGGCAAACAGCCTGCAGCGTGTGGGCCTCGTCGATGGCAGTCTGGAGAAAGCATTCGAGATTTACGCAACAGACCAGGTCGAAGCGCGAGACCTCATCCATCCGGTCTTCATGGAGCGTCTGCTCGAACTCGAACAGCAGTTCAAGGGCAAGAACCTTCGATGCGCCTTCACGCAGGGCAAGCTGTTGATTGTCATTGAGGGGGGCGACAGGTTCGAACTCGGTTCGATGTTCAAGACGCTACTGGACGAGGCACGTATCCGTCAGGTTTTGCGCGATATCAGCGAGATTGTGAAAATCATCGACAGCGTGCTCACGGCCGAACGTGGTGCCCTGCCTTCATGAAAATGGGGGCCCAGGCAGTCCAGCCGGGGCCCCCGATCCAAGAAGCTCGACCTCGGGTCTAGAAAATTTTCTGACCATTCGCCGTCAGCGAGCCATCCTTGCCGAAGACTAAGTCAATGACATAGGCGCGATCACTGGCGCTCGAAGTTGGGTCTGGGCGGCCCATCGCCCGCACAGCCGAGGCAAAGCCGAGGATCTGCTGCGCGGTTTCGTCCCTCGCACCCCGCTTCTGCATCGCAGTCGCCAGGGCATCGATGCCTGTGAAGCGAAATGAAACCTTGCCTTCGGGCAGCATGCTCTGCGCCGGCAGGTAGGACATGGTCCCCTTGCCGACAATTTTCGCCGTTGGCGTGACGACACTAAGCTGGTTCATCGCAATCGACAGTTTTGCTGCGGAAAGGACCTGCATGAACTTGGCCGACATTTCGCCGCCAACTTGTTCAAGCGCTGCACTGCCTGCCGAGGCTGCATCGGCCGATCCCGTGGCGGTATCGCCCGCAGCCTTCGCCGCTTCGGCCTGGAGGGCTGGAAGCGCATCGACATAGATGTCCCAAAGCTGTCGACCGGGGACGCCGGACGTATCGATTTCCACCGCCGCTGTCTGAATGTCAGCCTCTGGTGGCAGCAGGGCCTCCGGTCCCCCCGTAGCGATGCCGCCAACGGACAGGTTCATGCGAATGCGTGTCGTGCCCTTGTCATCTCCCGCAGCGCCGAAGCCCAGCGACGAGTCCTTGAGGCCGAACAAGGGCTTGCCGTTTTCGGACATCTCAACGCCTGACAGCGCATAGGTGTAGGTGACATTGCCCATGAACTCTGGCATGCGCTTGAGAAAGGCAATGACCTTGGGATTGGCCTGACCGCCCATCCAGGACTTGAGCTGTTCGGCGTCAGCCAAGGTATAGCCGGCCTCCTTGGCCGCTTTCGCCCACTCCTCCATCTTCGTGCCCTGCATGGCGCTCACGACTGAGAAAGAGCCGATCTTGACGGCCGTCTTCTGCTCGGGATCGTCGATGGCAAGCCCTGTCACCTTCAGGTCATAGCGACCGTCATAGAGACCGCCGCCTTTGGCCTCCAGGCCACCCGTTATCGCAATCTGTTCGACAAGGCCTGTCCCCGTGCTCGTCGCAGACTTGATGGACAGGTCCGAGAGCCGCATGTCGACGGTGCTGAGCGTCTGAAGCTTCTCCGCCCAGACACCCGTCAGTGACTGGCTGCCGATCTTGATTTCACCCTCAACCTTTCCATCCCTGTTGCGGATGGCAAGCGAACCCGGAAGCTTTCCGTCGACCTTCACAAGACCGTCGCCGCCACGGCTGAAACGAACTTCGATGGGATCGAGAACCGCCGTCTCACCATCCTTGGACGTGAACGTGAGCCGCGGCAGGGCCCCGACCACGGTCCCATCGCCCTGCGCCTCCACTTTTACCTTGCCCTCGGCCTTGGCGGTCAGTTCTCCATCACCAGACGGATCAGTAATCGTGGCAACGAACGCGTCCATGCGTTCCTGCAGCAATTTGGGATCAACGGCCGGCGCCGTCGATGAGCTGCCGCAGGCGCTGAGCGCAAGCGCGAAAAGGACGGCCGGCAGAAGCCGGCGCTGGTTCAGGCGATTGAAAGTCATGAATGATCCTTGCGGTTCTGTTTGCAGCGCGAAGCCTCGGCGAAAGATCGCCGAACCAGCCCTTGCTCAAGCAAAGGGTGGCTCACCGCCCAGTCGGGGGTCAAGTAGCGCTGGTCGCAAACCCCAGCAATTCCCCCGCGCGCGGGTCCGCCGATTAGTTTGTACCACCCACCGGGGCACCACCCGCGGCAGCCATTTCCAGGGAGGGGAGAATGAAGCCCGTCCCGGGGTAGACGCGCTGGCCCCACTGGTTGCCCGGCGTGTACCAGACCTGCACCTTGCTCCAGTCGTTGTTTGCGCTGACATCCCGGATCGGGGCGTGCAGGTGGATCCGCCCGTCATTTCCCCAGTTGGCATGGTCCACGACGATGGTCCGTGCGTCGACCACCCGTTTCACCACGGCAACATGGCCGCGCTGGTTGGAGCGATAGCCCTTCATGACGAAGACCGAGCCTTCCTCGGGACGCTTCGTCCTGACGAAGCGGCCGGCGGCCATGTGCCACCAGCGGCTGGCATTTCCACGAATATCGATGCCGGACTCAGCGCGAGCGAAAGGGACGCACTGAAGCGGTCTGTCCGTCTTTATGACCTTGGGGAGCAGCGCCTCCGAACTGGCGGTCTTCGTCGGGGCGACAGGAGCATCCAGCAGCTCCCGATTGGTGGGCCGCAGCAACTTCTCGGCGTCGTCCGCATCCGAAAGCGCTGAGTTCGCGATGGGTAGATCCAAGGGAAGAGCAACAGAGGCCTGAATCTCGGTGGACTTGTATTCAGTTTCAGTAAAAGCAGTTGAGAACTGAGGTTGTAGAGTTTCACAGCCGGCAAAGACTGTGCTCATAGACGCCAGAACGATAAAACGACGAGTAGCCGAAAAACGCAAGATTCTATACCCTCGACTTACAGGGCTCTTCGGAGCCATTGAGCGCGAGCTATGTGCCCAGCCAGTGTCGGGGTGTCAAATTAAGGAAATATTACCGTTAACTATTTTCACTATATTCATGGTTAACGCGAAGGTTGATCCACAACATATAGATGGTTTCGGGCTCGCCCGTGAAAGAATTCCCCGCCGTGGCAGACAGGTCCGGTTTCCTGCTCTGTTTGTCGCAGGGCTCAGCTTTGGGGGATGCGCGCTAATCCCCGTTCAGGATGAAGCCCTGAACGTCATACACCCGCCCCCCATAGTGATTGCCGGGTGTGTACCAGACCCGAACCCGCGACCAGTCATTTTCCTCCGAAACGTCCATGACGGGGCTGTCGAGGCTGATCTCCCCGCCGTTGAGCCAGTTTGCGTGATCGACGACGATCTCGCGACTGGTCAGGATCCGGCGAACAACCGCCACATGGCCACGCCCATTTGCGCCATATCCCCGGAGCACAAGAACCGACCCGCGGGCCGGGGCATCCGAGCGCGCATAGCGGCCGGCCGCCTTTGACCACCAGTCCCATGCATCCCCCCAGATCGAGAGCCCGGTTTCAGCCCGGACATAGGCCACGCATTGCAATGGTCGCTCCGGGGTCAGGACCTGCGGAAACACGCCGCCTGGCCTCTGGG
>JBEIFU010000190.1:0-5292 GCA_040382295.1 Alphaproteobacteria bacterium | reverse complement strand
GGCGCGGAAGACCTCGACTTCATCGATGTTGCAGCCCACGGGCCAAACACGGGTCCCGATCTCGCCCAGGCCACGGCCATGGCACGCTTTCACGTTCGCCTCCCCGACGGACGCCTCGTCTCCGGGGCTGCAGCCTTCGCGGAAGTTTGGCAGCGCCTTGCAAGCTGGCGCTTCGCCGCTCGCTTGGCCCGCCTTCCCGGAGCCCTGGCGGTGATGGAGGCATTGTATCGGCTCTTTCTCCCTGTGCGGCCACTTTTGTCCATGCTCGTAGGCTGGTGGCAACGGCAGCAATGGCCGCATTGGCGGCGCCCATGACAGACAAGCACAGTCTTGCAAAGTGGCTGATCGCCGACCTGCGCACCGATCACGCGGGCGAGACAGGCGCCGTGGAAATCTATCGCGGCATCCTCGCTGTTACCCGCGACGAACAGCTGATCGCGTTCGCACGACGACACATGCAGACCGAAAATTCGCATCTGGAAGAGATATCGACACTCCTGCCTGCATCACAGCGCTCGCTCCTGTTACCAGTCTGGAAAATGCTTGGCTGGCTGACAGGCGCCATAGCGGCCATTCTGGGTCGAAACGCAACATTCACGACGATCGAAGCCGTGGAGACTTTCGTCGATCGGCATTACCAGGCCCAGATCGACCGCCTCCATCGCGAAAACAGCGAACCGGCCATAATGGACCTGCTGGACCGCCTGCGCCGGGACGAAGTATCACACCTTGACGACGCGATCCGCCGCAGAACCGCCGCGCCCACACGGCTCCTCAAGGTCTGGACCCTGCTTGTTCAGGCTGGATCTCATGTGGCGGTGCATCTCGCGCGCATCATCTGAAGCGGACGCGAGGTCAAACCGGAACACGCCATCTCCGGCATGGGCAGTAATACAGCACTTGCGTCCCCGCCTTCCATGCGCGACCTTCCACTCTCGGCGCCCGGCTCTAGGCAAGGCCGCGCCGCAGCACACCAGGGGGACACGCATGAAATGGTTCTGGCTCGCATTGGCTGCGCTCGCGTTCATCGCACCGGCCAAGGCCGACCCCGCGCGCTACATGACCCCACCCGCCCCCATCGGCGACATCATTGACGCAAGCCCCACACCCTCCGTCAGCATCAGCCCGCAGGGAGATGTTCTCGCCATCATCGACCGTGCAGGCTTCCCCGACATCGAGGAACTCGCCGAGCCCGAGCTGCGCCTCGCCGGCCTGCGCATCAACCCGCGCAATAACGGCCCCGCCAACGGCCGCACGCAATGGCTGCGCGGCCTCAGCTTCAAGCCGGTCAACGGTGGACCGACCAGAACGGTGAAGCTGCCCAAGGGCTTCCGCTTCCTGACCCCCAAATGGTCGCCCGACGGAAAACATGTGGCGATGATGGCTGATGCACCCACGGGCCTCGAACTGTGGAGCGTCAACGTCGCCTCAGCAACCGCACGACGCCTGACGGGGCCCATCCTGAATGCAGCCTTTGGTGCCCCCTATGCCTGGGGCCCGGACAGCGCGAGCCTCATGGTGCTTGTGGTTCCAGCCAATCGCCCAGCGGCACCATCCACGGGCTCGGCACCCGCTGGACCCGCAATCCAGGAAAACATGGGCCGCCCAGCCCCGGTCCGCACCTACCAGGACCTCCTGAAAAATCCGAGGGATGAAGCGCTCTTCGCTCACTATTTCACAAGTCAGATCGCAGTCATTGGCCTCGACGGCAGGCCCCAAAGGCGGATTGGCAAGCCCGCGTTGATCGCATCCGCAGACATGTCGCCCGACGGCCGGTACATTCTGCAGCGGCAGCTGCAACGACCCTTCAGCTATGCTGTCCCCGCAAGCCTGTTCGCTGCGCGCACCGTGGTGACAGACCTCGAGGGCAGGACGATTCACGTCGTCGCGGACCTTCCCATCCTGGACAACATCCCGACACCCTTCGACGCCACCCACGAAGGGCCGCGCTCGATCCAGTGGCGCGCTGACGCCGACGCGACGCTCGCCTGGGTCGAGGCACAGGACGGTGGCGACACCAGGCGCGAAGCCGCCATCCGCGACACGGTCTTCACGCTTCAGGCCCCCTTCACCATCGCGAAGACACGCCTCATCGACCTGCCCCACCGCCTGAATGCCATCGCCTGGGGCCGTAACGATGCAGCCATCGTCTACGCACGCTGGTGGCAGACACGCACCGAGACCCGTTATCTCGTCAACCCGTCCAACCCCGCATCGCAGCGCCAGCTCGTCCAGCGCAACTATCAGGACCGCTACAACGATCCGGGCAGGCCTTCACTCAGGACCGACAGGCGCGGGCGTTCCGTCCTGCAGTTCACGCCGGACGGCAACGCCCTGCTCGTCGAAGGTGACGGCGCGCGCCGCGAAGGCATGTTCCCCTTCCTCGACCGCATGGATCTCGCCACAGGCAGCACGACACGCCTCTGGCAGGCGCAAGGCGAGGGCTACGAATCCATTGCAGGGATCCTCGACGACAACGGCGCCACCCTGCTCACCAGCCGCCAGTCGCCAGCACAGCCGCCCAACATTTTTCTGCGCAGGACCGAAGGCGGCGACCCTGTCCCCCTGACGGCATTCACCGACCCTGCCCCGCAATTTGCCGGCGTCACCAAGAAGACGCTGACCTATCGGCGCAAGGATGGCGTCGCACTCAGCGGCACGCTCTACCTGCCCGCAGGCTACGACCCAGCGCGCGATGGTCGACTGCCGGTATTGATGTGGGCCTACCCGGCCGAGTTCACGGACCCAGAGGTCGCAGGCCAGGTCGTCGACCAGGCAAGCCGCTTCGTGCGTCCCAACGGCAGCAGCCATCTCTTTGCATTGACCCAGGGCTACGCCGTGTTCGACGACCCGAAAATGCCCATCGTGGGGGACAAGGGCACTGAGGCCAACGATACCTACGTGGAACAGCTGGTCATGAACGCCGAGGCCGCAGTTGAAGCCGTCGTGGCCGAAGGGATCGCCGACCGCGACCGCATCGCCGTGGGCGGGCATTCCTATGGCGCCTTCATGACCGCCAACCTTCTGGCCCACACCGACCTGTTCCGCGCAGGCATCGCCCGATCCGGCGCCTACAACCGAACGCTGACACCCTTCGGCTTCCAGGCCGAACAGCGCACCTATTGGGAAGCGCCCGAAACCTACACGCGCATGAGCCCCTTCACCTTCGCCGACAGGATCAGGGAACCCATCCTCCTGCTCCATGGCGAAAACGACGCCAACTCGGGCACATTCCCGATCCAGAGCGACCGCTTCTTCGCCGCATTGAAGGGACATGGTGCAACGGTGCGCCTGGCAGTACTGCCACTTGAGGACCACGGCTACCGGGCCCGCGAGTCCGTGCTCCACACCCAATGGGAGATGATCCGCTGGCTCGACACTTATGTGAAACCGCCACGCCAGACCTCCCGGCGCTGACAGGGGGCCAAGGGCAACAGCCAGCCCACGCCCCCATCCCGCTTGCCCCGGCGGCGCCCCTCGTGTATCTCACTCGCCTTCCATGCCGCTGTCCCCATCGTCTAGCGGTCAGGACGTCGCCCTCTCACGGCGAAAACCGGGGTTCGATTCCCCGTGGGGACGCCAACACCATCGGCGGAATGAACGCGGAGAAAATCCGCAAGCCAGCCCGTTAGGGCCACCTCACACGCCCAGCCTCCAGGCCTGGAACTCCATCGTGATGAACTTGATCATGCGATGCCCCCAGCGATCCGGCCACTGAACCTGGCGATAGGCGCGACGGACCTGGCGAGGGCTGGTCTCGAACCATTCATTCCCCACCTCAGGACCATCTTTCAGCTTTCGATGACGCAGCTTGTCTTGGATCGCATCCTCCAGCTCTTCGGGCGCATTGGATCTGGCAGCAAAGGCGATGACAGGCGGCTCGAAGACGCTTGTCTGGCAGATTTGCTCGGCAACCCTGATGCGCGGGTCAGGCCTTGTGGTCGACCCAACCTTGCAGGGCCATGTGCCGAACCCGGCCTGCCGCCTCGCCCGACGGTCGTAGGAAAAGTAATAGCAATAGATCCACCCGCCCTCTTCATCACCATCCACCATCAGGGGTCCCCTGACGGTTTCATGGCTCATCGCCAGCAGCATGCGCTCCTTGACTGCCGAGGCTTCCAGGGATCCGTTTCGTTCATTCGCCGACATGGCACCCCGCCACTTTTTGCAGGTTCAATTAGTGTGAGACCGACAGGCACACCTCAAGGAAAATCGTCCTGCGCCCAGGCGAAAGCTGCATCGCTCATTCGCCTGTGAGGAGAGAACGCTTGTCACGCATGAACCACGACACGGCATCGCGCCCGCCATTCACCATGAACACGCGAAACAACCGAATGCGACAATTTGTTCAATTTTTGTTTTCGGCGATTTCGGCGATATTCGGCGCTGTTGATCGATAGCGTCGGAATCTGCCCGTGAGGTGCACGCTCGATCCTCCCCACGAAATCATCTCAGAGCGAAATCATCTCAGAGCGAAGCAGCCCCAAGGCGCTGCGAAACCAACCAGGCGTGCGTTGAGCGCGCCACAGCTTGATCACCAGATCAGCAATTTCAGGAGAAAATTGGTGGAGCTAAGCGGGATCGAACCGCTGACCTCTTGAATGCCATTCAAGCGCTCTCCCAGCTGAGCTATAGCCCCATCCGAAACGGCCCTGCCCGGGAAGCAGGACCGGTTGTATACAAATGATCGCCGCCCACCGCAATGCGCAAGGCGGCGACCGTTTGCCCGTTTACTCTTTGTCGAGGTCGCCCTTGTCGATGATGTCGCCCACGTCATCCTCGTCGTCGACGGTCTCGATCAGCGTATCGTCTTCCTCTTCGTCACCGTCCTCGTCGTCCTCGATTTCCTCGAGATCGACCTCGTCGCCAACGACCTCGGGCTTGTCTTCGGCATCCTCGGCCTCCTCGTCCTCGACAAGGTCAGGATCGGCAATCGCCTCGTCGTCGAGAGCGACTTCCTTGATCTCCTCCTCGGACTCCTCTTCCTCGTCCGAGCCCTCGGCGCCTTCGGCCTCCTCGCTCTCGTCGACGTCCTCCCGCGCCTCCTTGGCTCGGACTGGACCGTCATCCGTATCGCGCAGAAGCGAAGCCGTCGACCGCGGACGGCGCATCTTGACGATCGCCTCGGCCGTGAAGCTGAACGCGCATTTTGGGCAGACGATCGGCTTCTTGCTGAGATCGTAAAACTTGGCAGCGCAACTTGGGCAAATGCGCTTGGTTCCAATATCCGGAGCAGCCACCGCTTTGGATTTCCTGGCGTTTGAGGGGGTAATTGAGGGGCGTCCCATTGCC
>JBEIFU010000189.1:0-5305 GCA_040382295.1 Alphaproteobacteria bacterium | reverse complement strand
ACTCGACCGGCACACCCTGACCGTCAAGCGCAAGGCCATCGGCCTCGCGCGTCACCGCAACAAGGCGCAGGTAATGGCGCGGCGCAGTGCGACGATTGAGCTCGAGCTCGCGCGCAAGCACGGCATGGCGCGTATTCAATATGCTGAAATCGAGATAGCCGAGGTCAACCGCACGCTTCATCTTGAAGGCACGGTCGCCGACAAGAAACACGATCGCCGCATGGGTCTGGATTACTTTTGGCGGTTGCTGCCATGGCCCTCCACTGGAGAGCCAGTCGACGACAGCATCCGGGACTGCCTCTCCTTGCATGCGCCCTGCCTCGACCCCGTCAATGGATCATCCACCCCGGTCGGGTGCTTCAAACGCTGCGCCATGTCAACACATGCCGCTCCGCCATCACGGCGCGCAAGCGCCGCGTGCATCCGCAGTGCCGAATGAACCGAAGGAAGAAAATGGCGACCCCGAGACGATTCGAACGTCTGACCCAGCCTTCCAAGGCTTTGGCAACGGCATCCAGTGTGGGTCGGCATGGATGATTTCCATGCCGATTCACACCTTTGACCCTCGACGGCTTCGACAATCCGATGCGGGAACTGAACAGATAGTCTGCGAGTGAGTGAGAGGAGGCGCGTCCCGCCCTCACTTGTTCGTCGTCAGCGCGCACCTCCGGCAAGAACTCTATCGCTCGCATCCGCCCATTCGAGCCAAACACGTTCGCGCGCCAGCCCGAGCTGCAGGGTGAGATAGATGCACTGCTTCCAACGAGGCATCTCCGCGACCGGTTCGCCATAGTGTTCGGCCTCAACCGCTTCCAACCTCTGCAGACGTGCTTCGTGCGCCGACCGGGCCAACCGCAGCTGGTTGCGCAGCTCGTCTATGCCGCCGAGTTCCCCGGAAAAGAACTTGATCATCAACGGGTCGGCTTGACGGGGCGGCGCGCCGGGCTCTGCAAACCATGCAGCAAACGCCTTCCTGCCCTTGGCCGTGATTGAGTAGACCTTCTTGTCGGGCTTGCTCCGTTGCTCGACGGTCTTGAAACGCAACAGCCCCTCATCAGCGAGCACTGCGAGCTCCCGATAAATCTGCTGATGCGTCGCCTTCCAGAAGAAAGATGAAACGGCGTCGAATTCGTGCGTCACCTCGTACCCCGTGGAGGGTTTCTGGGCGACCAGGGCGAGAATCAGATGCTTGAGCGACATATCAGGGCAACGAATCCAAGTTAATGGGCCTTTAGGCTGAGGAGTTTTGCGAGATATTCCGGATCCCAACCGGCGACTTTTCTGCTCAGCTTGATGCTGAGCTTGCTCTTGCCGGTACGCACGAGGTTGATCGCGAAGTGTCTGACGATGGCCATGTTGATGGCGCCGTGGCCTTTTCGCAACCGTGAGAGGTCTTCGCGGATGGCGGCGCCCGCTTTTGCGGCGGTAAGACGAGCGGAGGAGATGAAGTAGCGCGTTTCCGAGCGGCAGCGGTCTGCGAGTTCGACGCGCGAGCGGATCATGACGATCGTGGCGACATCGGGCAGGCGCGGCTTCTCGTCGAAATGCGCGATCAAAAGGCTCATGGCGGCCGGGCTCCACGAATCAAACCGACTAAAGAAACACGCAATTCGCGATCGCAGAAACGCCCGTTGACTTGAGTTCACAGCGCTGAGCGAGTTATGCACATAGTTGCATATGCGGATCGCATATGCTAACCCATATGCAACAATGTGCATATGAGGATAGCATGAACCGGGCAGACAGCTTGCGCTGGGGTGCGTTTGTGATCGGCACGTTCGCACTGTGCTTCAGCAACGGCGCGACAGCGAACATCGTTGCCGCCTGGATCGCGCCTGCGCTTCTGCTTGGATTTGTCATGACCACGGGCGCGTGGCATGGCTTCATCCTGACGGTCGCCGCCTCGTCCGTCGCCAGCTTCGTGATGTTCCGCGGCGTCATTCCCATCACGGACGAGGAGTACGCAATCGCAAGCGTCGTGACCGGCCTGATTGGTGCGCTGCCCTTCTTCGCTCACAGGCTCGCCGCACCCAAGCTTGGAGCGGCGTTAGGTTCGCTCGTCTTTCCGACCGTCGCCGTTGCGCTAAGCTACCTCTTGTCCTTAGGCAGCCCCTTCGGCACATGGGGCAACGACGCCTACGTGCAACTCCCCTTCGCGCCGCTGGCGCAGTTCGCCTCTGTGGCGGGCATCTGGGGCGTGTCTTTCGTGGTGTACTGGTTTGCAAGCGTCGCACAGGCGCTGGTGACCGAGAGAAGCAGCAGTGCGGTCATCGCTGCCGCCACGTTTTCGGCCGTGTTCGTTTCCTTGGTCTGGCTTGGCGCGTCGCGCCTGGATGGATCGACTGTAACGCCTCCCACGGTGCGCGCTGCCGCTCTGAGCAATCCGCGAAACATGCCTGATCGTTTCTTCGAAGGATGCACACAGCGCACGGACTATGCGTGCCGCTCTACCAAGGCGCGAGCGCGGCAAGACGTGCTGTTCGCCTTGTCTGAAAAGGCCGCACAACAAGGCGCGAAGGTGATCGTCTGGTACGAGGCCGCGGCTCAGTTCGACGCGCCCGACGAGGCCGAATTCACCGCCCGAGCAGGCGCCTTCGCCCGCAAGCACGGGGTCTACTTGATCACCGGCGCCGCACGCATCCCATTGGCGCCCGATCAACTGATCACCAACGCGGCGATGGGGTTCACGCCCGAAGGCGCGCGCGCGTTCGAGTACTTGAAGACTGTCCCCGTTCCCGGAGAACCCATCATCCTAGGCGACGGCGTGATCCCGACACTCGACACGCCATTCGGTCGCCTTGGCGTGCTGATCTGCTTCGACGCGGACTTCCCCGCCCTGTCGCGTCAAGCGGCGGCGCGCGGCGTTGATATTCTGGCGATCCCTGCCAATGATTGGCGGGCGATCACGCCGCTCCACGCCGAGATGACGCGGATGCGTGCCATTGAGAACGGCTTCAGCATAATCCGCGCAACCAGCAACGGTGTCTCGCTCATCACCGATCAGCGCGGAACCGTTCTCGCACAGAACGACTCCTTCACGGATCCCGGCGCCATCACCGTCGCCGACGTCCCGACACGGCGCTTACACACGGTGCAAGGCACCATCGACGATCTCTTCGCCGCCGCATGCATGCTTCTTGCCACTTTGCTCCTGTTCACAGGCGCAGCCGTTGCGCTACGCGCTCGACAGCGCCGGCTGGCGACACAAAGCTGACGCGCACGGCTATGTCGGAGGAGCAACTTAAGCCGATGCAGCCACGGCCAACGAGGACCCCGCCAACCTCATCCCCCCGCGCGACCCCAACCAGCCCACGCTGGAAGGCCTGAACCTCGTCGGCTTCGACAACCGCTTCGACGCCAGCCTGATCCGCAACGACCTGGGTTGGCACCTCCGCCTCGCCTACGGCGAAGCCATCAAGGCCATGGCGCAGGAATTACGGTGACATCGTACCGATGTCGTGCGGCGGGAACCTGTCCCGCCCGGGACCCGGATGCGTCAATTACGGACGGTCAGGAAGGACGAACCTTGCAGGTGCGATCAATCTTCTGGGCCTTTTCGATGAAAGCCGTAGCGCCGCCTCTGGCCACCATGTTGTCCGCAACTTTGGAATTTCGGTCGTAAGTCCCGCTCCAGTAATCGGCATAAACGGCCACGGCAACTTGCCTGATGACCTCGGCGTGGCGCGATATCTCCGCCACATTCGTCTCGTTGATGTCGAACCCCGTCACGAAGCAGTCACACGAGGTATGACCGTGCGGTCCGGCAGTCATCGCCTGTCCGATCATGCAGGCATTCCAGATGCGCGCACTGACATCCGTTTCCGACACCGGCAGATACAACAACCAGCCGATGTACGACGCGACGACAACAATCATGCCCACGATCAGCAACAGCAGCGCCTTGAACACTTCGCCCATCTCGCCCCCCAATTCCCAGATCCCACTGCTTGTACCACCCGGACATTAACACCGGGATACGCCACGCCGGCACCGCGTGGCGAAGTCGATGGTAAAGCACGGCTTAACGGATCCAGTTTCGGTGACAGTGCACCAACGGCGAGCAGATGGAAAAAATTGGCGACCCCGAGACGATTCGAACGTCTGACCCACTGCTTAGAAGGCAGTTGCTCTATCCCCTGAGCTACGGGGCCGTCGCCAGGCCAGATGCTGGACGTATCTAATGCGTCCAGTTGCCCTTTCGGCCGTACTTGAAATTGTCCGCATAGGCTCGGACGATACGCTTGGCCTCCCGGGGCTCGAAGACCTGGAAGGGAATATTGTAGCGCTGAGCGAAGGCAACCGCCTCCTCGCGCGTGTCGAAAGTCAGCCGGACCTGCCCCTTGGTATCGCCCGATCCCGTCCACCCCATGAGCGGATCAATGCGGCGGGCCTCCTCCGGCTCGAACTCAAGCACCCAGTCCTTCGCATTCGCAAGACCAGACTGCATCGCGGTACGCGCCGGACGATGAATACGTGCGAGCATGTTCTTCCCTCGAACCAGACCACGGACCATGCGCAGCCCGGGCATCGAACCACGTCCTGAATACCCAAATCCTTGCCCCGGGGGCAAGAAATTGGTCGGGGCGGCGTGATTCGAACACGCGACCCTCTGGTCCCAAACCAGATGCGCTACCAGACTGCGCTACGCCCCGACATCTGCGAAGGCGGCTGACATAAAGCCATAATGCAGCCGCCGCAAGCACCCATCCACTGGCCGCGGGCCAGGAAGGCCTCTCTCCCGCGGTTTTCAGCGTACGGAACGCGTATTTTTGAAGATCCGGTGGCGAACCCGGTCACCGGCCTGAAGCCCGAGCTTCCGCGACAAACCCGCGTTGATCTCCAGAACACCCCTCGCAGCCCCGCCCGAGGGGATCGGATCCAGGCTGAAGGGCACCGTATTCTCGGCAATGCGGATGATGCGCCCATCGGCATCGATGAAGATGATGTCCAGCGGTATGTGGGTGTTCTTCATCCAGAAGCTGACAGGGCGCGGCGGATCGAAATCGAACAGCATCCCGTGGTCAGCATCCATCGACTTGCGGAACATCAGCCCGCGATTGCGATCGGCTTCGCGACGCACAACCTCAACCTCGAAGGCATAGGAGGTGCCGCCGCGCTCCACGCCCAGCGCTTCGCGAGGCCCCTCGGGATTGCGCCCCCCAGCCAGAGCGCCGCCCGTGTTGCCTGCCAGCACGACAAGAACAAGAGCGAGCAGCATGAGGGATCGAAACATCATGACGGCACCTTTCAACGATGCCGACATTATCATGCCTTCGCGCGCAGTCACTCAGAAGGCCGCTTGCGT
>JBEIFU010000188.1:0-5331 GCA_040382295.1 Alphaproteobacteria bacterium | reverse complement strand
TGGCTGAGGACCTGGTTGCCTATTGCCGCCAACAGCTCTCGGCGATCAAATGCCCCCGGACGGTCGATTTCGAGCGCGAACTGCCCCGCCACCCGACAGGGAAGCTCTACAAGCGCCTGATCCGCGACCGCTATTGGGGCAACCGTGACTCAAAGATCGTCTGACACGGATCAGGCTGAACTGCGCCCGTCGGGCACAGACGGTCAGCTCGCTCGAGAGGACTTCACTCCCGAGCGCGTGCGCGCCTATCAGGCTGTTGCCGCTCAGTTTGGCGACGGCCAGATCATGAGCGAGGAGGCGCGTGAAGCCTCGCGCCGGGACATCCTGCGCAACCACGTCGAGGGTGAGGACCTCTGGATCTTCGGCTATGGCTCGCTGATGTGGAACCCCGCTATTCATGTCGCCGAAAGCAGGCCCGCTCGCGTCAACGGCTTCAGCAGGCGCTTTGCGATGCGCCTCGTATTCGGACGGGCCATGCCTGACACGCCGGGGCTCATGATGTGCCTGGTGCCGGGCGGGCACTGCAACGGCATCGCCCATCGTATCGCGGCGGACTGTGTCGAGAGCGAAAGCAGGATCCTGTGGATGCGCGAGATGCTGTCCGGTGCGTACACGCCAAGCTGGGTCGAACTGGATTTCGGGCAGGGTGCTGCGCGCGGCATAGCCTTCGTTATCAACCAGGCCCACCCGCGCTATTTGCCCGGGCTTGATCCGGCGGAGAAGGCTTCACGCATCGCCACCGCCGCAGGCCCTCTGGGCACGAACCGCGACTACCTGTTTCGCACTGCCGAGGCGCTTGCAGCCCACGGCCTCAAGGATCCATATGTCGACGACATGATGGTGCGCGTGCGCGCGCGGTTGACCCCGATCGAGTTAGCAAAGGAGTAGACCATGAAAGTCATCAATTATGCCGATATCGCGAAGCATGTTGGCCAGGAAACCGGCGTCAGCGAATGGATCGTCATCGACCAGGACCGCGTGAACAAGTTCGCCGACGCGACCGGTGACCACCAGTGGATCCATATCGACGTCGAGCGCGCCAAGCGCGAACTGCCGACAAAGGGCACGATCGCCCATGGCTACCTGACATTGTCGCTGATCCCGTTCCTTGCCTCAAAGATCAGCCGTATCGACGGTGTCAGCCGCGGCATCAACTATGGCTCGAACAAGGTGCGCTTCACAAACATGGTTCCGGTCGGCAGCCGCGTGCGCGCCCGCTCGAAGATCGTCGCCGCGGAGCCGAAAGGCCCGGGAATGCAAATCACAAACGAGGTGACGATCGAGATAGAGGGACATGATCGTCCGGCCTGCATCGCCGAGACGATTTCGATCGTATATCCCTGAGCCTCACGGAGCGACCGCCATGGAGAAAGTCACGAAAACCGACGCCGAGTGGCGCGCACAGCTCAGCGATATCGAGTATCGGGTCACGCGCAAGCACGGCACCGAGCGTGCCTTCACCGGACCCTATTGGGATTCGAAGGATGCGGGGACTTATTGCTGCCGTTGTTGCGGCCTGCCTCTGTTTGCCTCGGACACCAAGTACGATTCTGGTACCGGGTGGCCAAGCTTCTGGGCGCCGGTTGCCCGCGAGAACGTTGCGGAGAAACCCGACAATACCCTGTTCATGCGCCGCACCGAGGTACTCTGTGCCCGTTGTGACGCCCATCTCGGGCATGTCTTCCCCGATGGACCACGGCCCACGGGCCTGCGCTACTGCATGAACGGCAACGCGCTGAAGCTCGAGAACAAGGACACGTAATGGCCCGGATCACGCAACGCGCGTGATCCGCACCTCGTGCGGGCCGGCAGCCTTCGCCCAGATGCGAATACAGCCATTGCTTTGCCCCATCTCCGCCTGCAGGCCCGGGCCGCTGACCTTGAAGTCGCCGGGATAGTGCACTTCGGGCAGGAATACCTCGGTGGGGGCGTTGATCGCGGGGTTGGCTTCGAAGGTGAACGTGAAAGAACCGGTCATACGCTCGAAGCGCATGCTGGTCAGCACGCCCTGACAGGCCCTGACCCATGGCCGCACAAACCCCTCGACGGCGCGCCCACCGTCCTGGTCAATCGAATAGACCGACAGGTCTTCCTGGTTCCACCCATCGCCACAGATCGGATCATTCCGGTTCGAGGCCGTGTAGTTCCACTGGGTGCAGCTGAGCAGATGCGTGTCCATCGCATTGTACATCAGATCCAGCGCAATCACGTGCTTCTCCCACGGCGCGGCCGACCGATCGCCCGCGGCCCACGCCGCATAGGCAGCTGCGCCTTCGAGGTCATAGGGTATGCCGAACTCGCCGATCAGCGTAGGCGCACCGCCCGGGATGGTCTGCGAAGCTTGCTTGAGCCGCCCCAAAGCTGCGGCATAACTCGCCTCGATCTCGCCTGCACCGTTCAGCACCTTCATCGTGAAAGGATTGATCGACGTAGGGTACATGAAGTTCTTCGTGACCAGCGTGACGATGTCATACCAGTGGCTGGCATTGACCGTTCGCTCGGGAACCGGCGGAAAGCCGTCCCCCGTTGCGCTGCGGAAGGGATCGAGCTCGGCGAAGACAAGCCAGTCATTATCGATTGCCCGGATCTCGCGCGCGACACGCTGGAAGAAGGGCGTCATGCCATCATGGTCGGGATCGATGTCGCGCCCACCGGCACGCTGGAAGAAGTCCTCGCGCAGAACCTCGAAGTCATTGCCCCGCAGGCGATAGGCACCCGCTGCCTCGAATGGACATTCACACCCCTCGCGCCAGATCGAAACGCCTTTCGCGTTCACGGTTTTCGTACCGCTCTCGCCCACCCGCATGCGCGCCGGATCGAAGGCGAGCTCGGGGATCTCGCGCGACAGGCCCCGCGCAACAAGCAACCCGTCAAGAGGTGACCATGCGGGACCGGGACGAACGGGTTCGGGGTGTGCTGCGCTCTTTTCAAGATGGCGATAGGACATGGGATGGCCAATCCATCCTGTCCCTGGCTCGTTCAGCGTATCGAACCCCATGACGTGGGCCATGCCCTTGAGGCGCTTCGCGACCTCACGCATGGAGCCGATGTAATGGGACTGGAGATAGTCCTGCGCGCTGCGCCCGTCGATCTTCAGGCCCGGGGCAAACAGGTCGCCGCAGAAAAACAACGTCCACATGATGGCATTTGCGGGCATGCGATAATTGTTGGCCCAGGTCATCATGGGATAGCGGTCTTCTTGCCGACCGCCCCGCGCATAGTCGTACTTGAACTGCATCACATTCGAGGCGTCGGCGTCATGGAACTTCGTGAAGTCGAGGCCAACGGCCTCGAACGTCCATCCTGGTGCGCCGTCCCCACCGGACATGCGGCTCCACGTATCCTGGTGGAAATCGACGAAGACATTGAGCCCATAGGTCCCTGCCCGGCGCGCCACCTCGGAAAAGTAGTCGAGATACGCGGAATCGTACTGCCCTGGTCCCTGGTGCTCCACGGCTTCCCAGGTCGTCAGCAGGCGCAGGCAGTTCATTCCCCAATTACTGATCCGGCGCAGATGGTCGTCGGCCTCAGACAACGGAAAGGGCCGGCCAATGAAGCTAACGCTGCGGTGATCCGAGAAATCGCTTGGGAAATTGGTACCGCCATCGGGATATGGCACCTTGCAGTCGCCTCCGAGATTGAAGCCGCGCAACAACACCATGCGACCGGCGGCGTCTACAAACCGGTCACCCTCAATCCTGATCCTGTTCACTGCGTCACCCCTCTGCGTGGCCGGAAAGGCTATCCCTCGGACTTGGACTTCGACTCGTTGGCCGCGTGGCCGAAGATTCCCTTCGCCATCAGCGATGTCTCGCCGTTTCGCCGTTGCTGGAAGATCTCGGCGCGTGCGCCATGCGCATGACGGTTGTCGGGGTCCGCCAGGACTGCCAGTTCGACCAGATGGCAGGCCAGACGGATGTCGGTATCTGCAACTGCAAGCGCGCGCTCGACCAATCGCCCGGCGCCGCCTGCAAGCCCTGCCAGTTCACGTGCCAGCACCGCCTCGCGCGCTGGTTTCAGGTTGGCCGGGTTTCCATCATACCAGCCACCATAGAGACGCCAGACGTTGCGTACGATGAACTCGGGCTCGTCATAGGTCGGCTTCAGCCACGGCTTGTCGAGGACCTCCCTTGAGAGCGAGACCGAGTGCACGATGTCATTGAGCCGCGCCCCGGCATTCATCATCGCGAGGGTTTCCCGCACCAGCGTCTCGAGGGACATGGCGACGTCTTCGAGCACACGCCGTATCCGCGCCGCGCCCTGGATGGGCAGCCCATGGGCCGGCAGGAACATCTCGGCATTCTTCGCTGCCATGGCCCGCATGGCCTGCGCCCATTCCAGCGGATAGCGCTGAACTTTCTGAGGATTACCTGCGTTGGGAAAGCTCCAGATGAAGAAATCACCGGCACAGATCGCCTTGTGCTTCGGGATCCAGGCCCAGCTGTGGTCGTCGGTCTCTCCCTTGGCATGATTCAGTTCGATGCGAAGCCCGCCAATGTCAAGCATCAAGGTGTCCCTATAGGTCAGGTCCGGCTTGGGCGTCTCGTCCGGGAGAAACGGGGCGGCGGGCTGCTCGGCCTCGGTCATGCCATAGCCGCGGCGGCGGAACTGCCCAAACTGCCGCTCATTGATGACCTGGTTGTAGCCGTTCGTCATGCGATAGCGATCGAAGCGCTGTGCAATATTTTCATGTCCGCACACACAGATGGCTGGATGGCCATGAGATGCGGCATCGGCAACGAAAGCCCCGCAGCCACCAACATGGTCGACATGTCCATGCGTGTAGACGATGGTGTTGAAACGGTCCGGGCTCCAGCGTCGGATCTCGGAGACAACCTTGGAGCCTCCACTGGGGTTCGATGTATCGAAGGCAACCAGACCGTCATCCGTGCGAAACACGATCGAGTGCGAGAAGGCCTCGACAACCGCCACATCTTGCCCGAGCTCCGACAATTGGTGGTGGATACGGTTGATCGGGCCCACCTGGTCCGTGCCTTTGCCTTCGTCGATTACCGCGCGCGACAGCGCAAACAGGTCTGCCATGACGCTGAACTCCCTTCGTGACTGCAGAGCGGAATGATGAACTGCCGTGCTCCCGGGCACAAGAAGCCGTGCGGCGCCCCCTACCGCCCTGTTTGCATGTCACATAGCTGACTTTTTGGCTGAGAAACCGGTTCCAGGGCTGTTGGAAACGGCCCGGCGCCCCGCTAGGCTGGTTGCAGTCGGTGCTGGCGCACGCGCTGGACCCGTCACTTGGAACGTATCGCATGCCTGCACCCGCACAGGAGCCACCCCACGCTGACCTGCCAGCCTTCGAGGAGGCTGGCCAGA
>JBEIFU010000187.1:0-5333 GCA_040382295.1 Alphaproteobacteria bacterium | reverse complement strand
GTGCCATGAGTTTCGTGCCGTTGATCGTTTCGCCCTCGTCGGCGGGCCCGGCGGACGCGCCGCCGCCCATCGCCAGCTGGCGGCGAGCCTCGGCAAGCTCCCGTTCGAGCTTGCGGCGTTCGTCCATCAGCTGGGTAATGCGCTCGGGCAGGTCTGCCGGCGTGGCACGGATCACGGCGGCCGCCTCGCGCGCGGCGCGGTGGTAATCGTTGAGGTAAGCGAGCGCGCCTGCACCGGTCACAGCCTCCAGGCGACGTACACCTGCAGAAACTGCGCTTTCCGAGACGACCTTGAAGAGGGCGATGTCGCCAAGGCGTCGCACGTGGGTGCCGCCGCACAGTTCGGTCGAGTAGGTGCGGCCCTCGTCGGAACCCATCGACAAGACGCGTACCTCGTCCCCGTATTTCTCGCCAAAGAGGGCCATGGCGCCTTCCTCGATGGCCCTGTCCGGGGTCATCAGGCGCGTAAGCACGTCGGTGTTGGCGCGGACCTGGCTGTTCACCAGACGCTCGACCTCGGCGGTTTCGGCATCGCTCATCGGCTTGGGATGGCTGAAGTCGAAACGCAGCTTGTCGGGGCCGACCTGCGAGCCCTTCTGCGTCACGTGCGTGCCAAGCACGCGGCGCAGGGCTTCGTGGAGAAGGTGGGTCGCGGAGTGGTTGGCACGCGTGGCGGTGCGGCGCACGCCGTCGACATGAAGGTCGACCACGTCGCCAAGCTTCAGCGTGCCGCGGTTGAGGCGGCCAAGGTGCACGTGCATGTCGCCGAGCTTTTTCTGGGTGTCCTCGACAGCAAACTCGGTGCCCGTCTTCGTGAACATTGCGCCCGTGTCGCCCACCTGCCCGCCCGATTCTCCATAGAAGGGCGTCTGGTTGACGATGACCTGGCCTTCGTCGCCCGCCTTGAGTTCGCTCACGGGCGCGCCGCCCTTGAGGAGTGCCGTCACCACGCCTTCGGCAGCTTCCGTGTCGTAACCCAGGAATTCGGTCGCGCCGACCTTCTCGCGCAACTCGAACCAGACGGTTTCGGTGGCGGCCTCTCCCGATCCGGCCCAGGCCGCACGCGCGTCGGCTTTCTGCCTTGCCATGGCGGCATCAAAGCCGGCCCTGTCCACGCTGATGCCGCGGCCGCGCAGGGCGTCCTCGGTCAGGTCATAGGGGAAGCCGAACGTGTCATAGAGACGGAAGGCAAGCTCGCCCGGCAGCACCTTGCCTGATCCCATGCCGGATGTCGCCTCGTCGAGCAGCTTGAGGCCGCGCTCGAGCGTCTGGCGGAACTTGCCTTCCTCGAGTTTCAGCGTCTCGGAGATCAGCGCCTGCGCACGCGCGAGCTCGGGGAAGGCGGCCCCCATCTCGGCGACGAGCACGGGCACGAGGCGCCACATGAGCGGGTCCTTGGCGCCGAGGATGTGGGCGTGGCGCATGGCGCGGCGCATGATGCGGCGCAGGACATAGCCGCGTCCCTCGTTCGACGGCAGGACGCCGTCGGCGATCAGGAAGGAGGCCGAGCGCAGGTGATCGCTGATCACGCGGTGGCTGGCGGCGTGTGCGCCGTGGGCGTGCTGGCCGGTGGCCTGCGCCGAGGCGTCGATCAGGCGGCGGAAGAGGTCGGTATCGTAGTTGTCGGTCTTGCCCTGCAGGATCGAGGCCATGCGCTCAAGTCCCATGCCGGTATCGATCGAGGGCTTGGGCAGCGGCACACGCCTGTCCTTCGAGACCTGGTCGAACTGCATGAAGACGTTGTTCCAGAACTCGACATAGCGGTCGCCATCCTGGTCGGGCGAGCCGGGCGGTCCGCCCTGCACCTTGTCACCGTAATCGTAGAAGATCTCGGAGCAGGGGCCGCAGGGACCGGTGTCGCCCATGGACCAGAAATTGTCGGACGAGGCGATGCGGATGATCTTTGAATCCGGAAAGCCACCGATCTTCTTCCAGAGGCCTGCGGCTTCGTCGTCATCGGCATAGACGGTCACGAGGAGGCGGCTGGTGTCGAGCTGGAACTCCTTGGTGATCAGGTTCCAGGCGAGCTCGATGGCCACGTCCTTGAAATAATCGCCGAAGGAGAAGTTGCCCAGCATCTCGAAGAAGGTGTGGTGGCGGGCGGTATAGCCGACATTGTCGAGGTCATTGTGCTTGCCGCCGGCGCGGACGCATTTCTGCGACGTCGTCGCGCGTGTGTAGGGGCGCTTTTCCTGGCCCGTGAAGACGTTCTTGAACTGCACCATGCCGGCGTTCGTGAACATCAGCGTCGGGTCGTTGCGCGGAACCAGCGGCGAGGAGGGCACGATCTCGTGGCCGTGGCGGGCGAAATAGTTGAGGAAGGTCGCGCGGATGTCGCTGAGGGCGGTCATTTCTCGGGCCTATCGATCACTGGAAGGTTGTGTCGCAGGATGTAATCGGCCGGACCTGCCCCTGTCCACCGGTCCGACCGTCGTGCTGGTGTGGTTAAATGCGCCAGCGTCCCGACCCTATCTCGGGGCGGTCCGCCGGCGCGCACCTGGACGGGGGGAGCTATTCCTCGTCGTCTTCCCCGTCATCCTTCTCCGGCGTCGTCGCCAGAGCGTTTCCGAGGATGCCGGCGTTCTGGCGGACCGCGGCCTCGATCCTGGCGGCAATGTCCGGGTTCTCGGCGAGGAAGGCCTTGGCGTTTTCGCGGCCCTGCCCGATCCGCTGGTTCTCGAAGGAGAACCACGAGCCGGACTTCTCGATGATGCCGGCCTTGGAGCCGAGGTCGACGAGCTCGCCCGTCTTTGAGATGCCCGAGCCGTACATGATGTCGAACTCGACCTGGCGGAAGGGCGGGGCAACCTTGTTCTTGACGACTTTCACGCGGGTCTGGCTGCCGACGACATCCTCGCGCTCCTTGATGGAGCCGATGCGGCGGATGTCGAGGCGCACGGACGAGTAGAATTTCAGGGCGTTGCCGCCGGTCGTGGTTTCGGGGTTGCCGAACATCACGCCGATCTTCATGCGGATCTGGTTGATGAAGAGCACGATGGTGTTGGAGCGCGAGATCGAGCCCGTCAGCTTGCGCAGGGCCTGGCTCATCAGGCGGGCCTGGAGGCCGGGCAGCGAGTCACCCATTTCGCCCTCGATTTCAGCCTTGGGCGTGAGGGCGGCGACCGAGTCAACCACCACGATGTCGACGGCGCCGGAGCGGACCAGCGTGTCAGTGATCTCGAGCGCTTGCTCGCCGGTGTCGGGCTGGGAGACCAGGAGCTCGGCGACGTCCACGCCCAGCTTCTTGGCGTAGCCGATATCAAGCGCGTGCTCGGCGTCGACGAAGGCGGCTATGCCGCCCAGCTTCTGGACTTCGGCCACGATGTGGAGCGAGAGGGTCGTCTTGCCCGAGGATTCCGGACCATAAACCTCGATCACGCGGCCGCGGGGGAGGCCGCCGATGCCGAGCGCGATGTCGAGGCCGAGCGAGCCGGTGGAGACCGCCTCGATCTCGGCCACTTTCTGGTTGGCGCCCAGCTTCATGACGGAGCCCTTGCCGAAGGCGCGGTCAATCTGGCTGAGGGCGGCTTCGAGGGCTTTCTTGCGGTCCATGTCGCTCTGCTGCTCTGCAATTTTCATGATGGCGGACATATTCGGCGCTCCTTAGATCACGGGGGGTTTGGGCCTGCAACTTTGGTAAACGTACGTTTTTCGTTCGCTTTTTGCAAAACCAACTCAACTCATTGTTTTATATACTTAAAATCCATTTCGTATTGAGAACGTTCAAAAAACGAACGTGCTATTTCATCCCTTTCGACAACGTATCTTGAAAAACGGTCTCTGATTGCGCGAAACTGCCCTGATTCAACCCATGAATGCATGAGGCGAGAATCAGATGCCGCGCCGGAAACGACTGCTTTCACCCCGCCATCCGGCCGAGGCCATGGAGCGGCTCGAGCGCATTCTCCGGGCGATGGCGCCGAAGGTCGTGCCGCCCGATGGAGCGCCGGCGAGGTCCGTTGCGAAGCGCGGCAAGCGCAAGCCCCGGGGATAATTTCGGTGACAGTGCACTGAATTCCCTCCGGGGATGACGCGCGTCGGCCAGCTTGGCGCGTGGAATTCAGTGCACTGTCACCGAAATTGGTGGGAGTGCACTGTCACCGAAATTGGCGGCTGTAGTAGCGGTGGAGGACGATGGCGTGGCCGAGGCAGGAGGCGAGCGCCAGAAGGATCGCGGCGGGCAAGCCCCATCCTGCTGCAAGCAGGGCCAGCGCCGACAGGCAGGCGGCGATGCAGCCGATGTCCCAGCTGTCTTCCGTGGCGACGTGGAAGCGCAGGGCGCAGGGCGAGGCCTTGGCAAGATTGTAGACGGGCGCATTCATCACGGGGACATAGAAGCAGATCGCAAAAGCGCCCATCACGTTGGCCGCAATCGCAAGGGCAGGCGTGCCGAGGCTTGCGGCGCGGAGAATGGCGATGGCCGCAAGCCCTGCGAAGACCAGCAGTGCCACCAGCGGCGCGCCGCGCCCGCGATCGAGCAGGCTGCCGACGAAAAGCCCTCCGATCGCCCCGGCGACGGCCGCCAGCGCCATCGTGCCGCCATAGGCGGACAGGCTTTCGCCGAGCGTGAGGAAGAGGGCCACCTGCCAGGCCAGGATGAAGGTCGCGGCGAACCAGCCGTTGAGGAGGTAGATGAGATTGCCCGGCCCGGCCGCGGCCGTGTTGGCTGGCACTGCGGGCTCGACCTTCACGTCGGAAGTCCAGAGCAGGGGCACGACACCGAGCGCCTGCACGAGGCCGATCAGCGCAAAGGCGCCCCCTGCCCCCACATTCATGAGCGCCCAGGCCCCAAACAGGGGGGCGATGATCCCTATCGCTGCTGCCAGGGCTTCGCGGGCGCCGACCTGGCGGCCGCGGCTTTCGCTGTCGCCCTGGGATGCGAAGAAGGCATGGAAGGTCGACCAGTAGAAGGCTTCGCCGGCACCTGTGGCGACGCAGCGCGCGAGAAGCGCCCAGCCAACCCCGTCGACGACAGCCGATAGCGGGTATTGCAGTGACAGGATGAGGCACCCGGTGACGAGGGCAGCCTTCAGGCCGAATTGCCGCGCAAAGCTGACAACACCGCGACGGAAAATGAAGCGTAGGGCCACGGTCGCCGCGAGGGCCATGATCGTCTGCTCCAGGGTCAGGCCCACCTTGAGCAGGTAGACGAGCAGAAACACGCCACCGCTGCCCTGGGCCAGGGCCTGGAAGGCGTAATGGATGCTCAGAAGATTGACGGATCGGTTGGTGATGAATGACATGGCGCTGGTTTCCTGTGCCAGACTACAGGGAATTCCGTCCGGTCACAGCAGGGGAGCCCCCCTACCCTGACGGTGCGGTCTCCTTTGATAG
>JBEIFU010000186.1:0-5376 GCA_040382295.1 Alphaproteobacteria bacterium | reverse complement strand
TCGAGGTTCTCCTTGGGCAGGTCAGCGCGGCGGATGCGCACATCCACAATCTCGATACCGAGAGCCCTTGCCTGGACCCGCATCTGGTCACGGATCGACGTCATCAGACTTTGACGGTCCGCAGATTGAAGAAGCGCGGCAAATGGCTTCTGGCCCAGCTCACCACGCAAGCTGGAACTGAGGATCGACGACAGCCGTTGCTGCGCAAGAGCGTCCGTCCGCAGCGATTGGTAGTAACGTAACGGATCCGAAATTCGATAACGCGCAAAGGCATCCACCACGATGCGGCGTCGGTCCGATGCAATGACCTCCTCCGGCATCGCATCCAGCTCCAGGATGCGCCTGTCCATGAGCGTCACATTCTGGATGAAGGGCGCCTTGAGCGCGAGCCCCGGCTCCTTGACGACCCGCACCGGCTCACCGAACTGAGTGACCAATGCCTGTTCAGTCTGCTGGACGATGAAAACGGATTGCGAAGCAACGACCGCCAACACGACGAGGGCTGCAAGGATAACAGATACAAATTGTGGCATGTCAGTTGGCTCCCGCCTGAGAGGCATCAGGATTTTGGGATCGCCTCAGCTCAGGCATCGGCATCGGAAGATACTGGATAATACCGCTCTTGTTTTCGATCACGATTTTGTTCGTGTTGCCAAGAACTCGCTGCATCGTCTCGATATACATTCGCTCGCGGGTCACCTGCTTCGCATTGCGGTACTGGTCGAGGATGGAGTTGAAACGCTGCGCTTCACCCTGGGCCTCTGTGACAACCTTCTGCTTGTAGCCTTCGGCGTCCTGCACGATCTTGGCAGCTTCACCTCGCGCCTGCGGCACAATCGTGTTCTGGTACCTTTGGGCCTCGTTGCGACGCTTCTCCTGGTCAGCGCGCGCAGCCTGGACATCACGAAACGCATCGATGACCTGCGCAGGCGGGTCAACCTTCAGAAGGATGACACGCGTAATCGTGACGCCTGCATTGTACGCATCAAGCGTCCGCTGCATCAGTTTCTGCACATCCTGCTGAACTACAACGCGTCCTTCGGTCTGCACGGTTTCGATCTTGTTGTTGCCAACGACCTCGCGCATCGCACTCTCTGCGACTGCCTTGATCGTGTTCTGCACGTCTCGGACCTCGAAGAGGTATTTCTCCGCATCGGCAACTTTCCAGAACACATCGAAGTCGAGATCGACGACATTTTCGTCACCAGTCAGCATGATGCTCTCGGCAGAGATGTCGATGGACGGAGCATCTGCATTCCCGCTCTCGCGGATGAACCCGACATTCAGCTGGTTCTCCGCTTCGACATTCGGACGAAGCACCACCTCGATGGGATAAGGCAGCCGGATATGCAAACCTGAACCAAGCTTGTCGACATACTGACCAAAGCGCAAAACGACGCCCTGTTCGGCAGGCTGGATCTGATAGACGCCCGTCAGGATCCACAGCACGAACAAGCCACCGCCGCCGAGCGCCAGGAGCATGCTGTTGGGCGACTGATTGGGAAACCAGCGGCGCACGTAGTCACGCAAACGCTTGAAAATGTCCTCCAGATCCGGGGGCCGCACATTGTTTGGCCCTCGTCCACCGCCGCTATTGGATGGACCTTGCCCCCAGGGACCTCTGCCACCGCCGCCGGGAGGCCATCCCCCACCCTTGTTGTCATTCCAAGGCATATCGCTCTCTCATCTCTCTCAACGATGTTTCGGATGGCCACCGAGCTCAGGTTTCCGCTACGGTCCCCGCAGCAGCAGCACATCCAGCATCGCGAATCAGTCGACACAAACCACGATGGATGTACCGCCCAGAGCGGTTTATAAGTTCCTAAAGCCTTCCACCGCAACACAAGACCACGGCCGCATCGACGCGGCCGCGCCTTCATAGATGGCGCAGCAAAAATCTGCTTCAAGGGCAGCAAATGAGTCAAAAACCAGCATCGCCGATAACGTCGGAAACAGTAATTGCCGCTCTGAAAGGGGTTCGGGATCCCCGAAGCGGCACCGACCCCGTCACGCAAGGCATGATACATGGCCTGGCTGTAGATAACGGCCACGTCACGTTTGCAGTGGAAGTAGACCCCAAGGACGGCAGCGCCATGGAGCCACTGCGGCAAGCATGCGAAAAGGCAGTTCTGGCACTTCCGGGGGCACGGTCAGTCACGGCGGTGCTGACAGCTCACAACGCTCAGCCTGCAGCTACCCAGCCGACCCGAGGTGAAACCGCGCGCAACCCCAGAGGCGTCGCCGCCATCGTCGCGGTAGCAAGCGGCAAGGGCGGCGTGGGAAAATCGACCGTCACAGTCAACCTGGCAATTGCACTGAGTAACCTCGGCTTGAAAACCGGGATCCTGGATGCTGACATCTACGGACCATCGATACCAAAAATGCTTGGTCTCAAGGGCAAACCGACATCAAAGGATGGAAAGGTCCTGGAACCGATGCAGGCCTGGGGTCTCAAGGCCATGTCGATCGGGTCCTTGGTCAGCGAAGACAATGCAATGATCTGGCGCGGCCCGATGGTGATGAGCGCCATCACGCAGCTGCTCTTCGAGGTGAACTGGGATCCGCTGGACCTTCTGCTGGTCGACATGCCGCCTGGAACAGGCGATGCACAGCTGACACTTGCGCAACGTGTGCCTTTGCGCGGCGCGATTATCGTTTCCACGCCGCAGGACATTGCCCTGATCGACGCAAGGCGCGGACTGGCGATGTTCCAGAAGACACAAGTACCCGTCCTGGGCATCGTCGAAAACATGAGCACGTTCATCTGCCCGCACTGCGGAGGAGAAACGCAGCTCTTCGGTCACGGCGGCGCGCGGCAAACGGCGGAGAAGATCGGCTGTGACTTCCTTGGAGAGGTCCCGCTGCACCTCGCGATCCGCGAGACCTCCGATAGCGGGTCCCCGATAACGGCATCCCAGCCGGAGTCACCCCAGGCAGTGGCTTTCATGGCCATCGCGTCAGCGATCGCCGAGAAACTCAGGGCCGGCACGCAGCGCCAGGCGCCGACGATCAGCTTCGAATGAAGAAGGGGGCGATGCGCTTGAACGCATCGCCCCCCTTTTGCCTTCAACAGGCAACGAGGCTTACGGACGGCCCTGCTTCAGCGTGGCCTTCACCTTGCCTTGCGGGGTGGCAACGTCCCACGACTCGCCAACGGCCTTGGCGCCGGTGAACGGCTGGCACTGCTTCGGCGCCGCGGCCGGCGCGGTCTGCGTGAAGCAGAGATCGTTGCCTTCAAGGCTCCACGTACCCGAGGTCTCCGAACCATCCGCCATCTTGCGGGTTGTCTTCTTGTCAGCGTCGTAATAGATGCGACCGACTTCCTTGCCATCAGGACCGGTTATGACGACGGTGTTGCCATAACGGCTCGCCATTGGATCATTCGCCGCAAACGCGAGCGACACGCTCATCGCCGCAACTGCAACGCCTGCAAATATGCCCTTCATGATGATCTTCCCTTGATGTCTTCCGGAACATCTCCCGGAAGAGTGCCGCGGGATGTAGTGCATGAACCCGGATGCAGCAAGTGAACAGAATGTTGGAACGCAGGACGGGATGAATGACCCCGTCACCAGCAGGGCGTTATCCCCCGGCAGTTGATTTGCAGCTGCAGCAATTCTGCCAGGCGATGTCGCCGCCTCAGGACTGGTAGTTCAGTTTGAGACCAGGTCGAGGCCACGCCATTTCGACCAGCCGGCCCGTTGCAGAAAGACACACATAGGCCGTCTTCATATCGGCACCCCCGAAGCAGATATTGGTGACGAGAGGATCCGGGAACGGACATTGCTCGTAGCTGCCGTCCGGCGCGATCGAGGTGATACCTCCGGTTGGAAAAGCAATCGTGGCGACGCAGATCCGGCCACCAGCCTCAACAGCGAGCGAATCGAACAGCTGCAGGCCCGGAAGACCGCAGACAAGCTCTCCATTCAACGGGCCCATACGGGGCGCCACAACACCCGGCGATACAATGTCAAACTTCATCAGGCGGCCCTCATGGGTCTGTGCGACATAGAGCGTCTTCTCATCCGGCGAGAGGCCGCAGCCATTCGGGTTCATGATCGGGAACACGATCTCGCGCACATGCTTTCCATCAGGCGTCGCGTAATAGACTGCGCCGCGATCATGCAGCCGCCCATAGCTCTTGCCGAGATCCGTGAAATAGAAGCCGCCATGCTTGTCGAAGACGAGGTCGTTTGGCCCATTGAATTTAAGCCCATCACACGCATCATAGAGCCGCTCGATCTTGCCCGTCTTCAGATCGACACGCTCGATCCGCCCACCACTGTAATCGTGCGGGCGATCACCAGGGATCAGCAGCCCTCCGTTCTCATGCCATTGAGAACCGCCGTTATTGGTAACGTAGACGGCACCATCGGGCCCGATCGCAGCACCATTGGGCCCTCCGCCCAGTGTCGCAATGACCTCTGCCCTCCCGTTCCAGACGCGCGTCAGCGTCTGTCGGGCAATCTCGACAAGGATCACGCTACCATCAGGCATGGCAATCGGCCCCTCGGGAAACCTGAGGCCACTGGCGATCTCACGCATGCTCATGAAGAAAATCCTTTCGCTCAAGAATGATGAAACTATAGCCGATTGGCTGCATCTCTGAAGGGGGATGGACGGCCTCAACGTAGGCCAACCATCCGCTGCGATCGAAAGTGGGAAAGAAGGTGTCACCCTCGGGGCGAACGGCAACCTCTGTGAGGTAGATGCGCTTCGCCCGCGGCAACGCCAACGCATAGAGCTCGGCCCCGCCGATGACCATGATTTCATCCGTGGCCTCGCCACGAGCGATCTCGAGCGCGAGGTCGAGCGACGTCGCCACGACACCGCCCTCGGCGCGATAGGCGGCATTCCGCGTCACGATGATGTTGGTACGCCCAGGCAGGGGGCGCCTCGGAAAACTCTCCCACGTCTTGCGGCCCATGATGATGGGCTTGCCCATGGTTCGGGCCTTGAACCACTTCAGGTCTTCAGGCAGACGCCAGGGCAACGCACCATCGCGGCCAATGACACCGTTCTCTGCAACCGCCACAATAAGCGAGAGGATGGGCGCGCTCATGACCGCCCTATCCGCGCAAGCGCATCCCCCGTAAGGCGCAGGACACTCCAGTCCTTCATCGGAACGGCTCCCATCGACAAATAGAAATCAATTGCTGGCTGGTTCCAGTCAAGGACGGACCACTCCACGCGCGCGCAGCCTTCACACACGGCGCGCTGGGCCAGCTGCACGAGCAGCGCCTTCCCGATCCCCCTGCCACGCAATGCGGGCAACACGAACAGATCCTCGAGATAGATCCCATGCTGCCCTCTGAACGTGGAGAAATTATAGAACCAGACTGCAAATCCTGCCGGCACACCATCCCATGAAGCGAT
>JBEIFU010000185.1:0-5406 GCA_040382295.1 Alphaproteobacteria bacterium | reverse complement strand
CATGGCGCGGGTTTCGAAGAAGCCACGCAGCCGAAGTTCACGGTTGAGCGCGACGCACAGCATGAAGGTCACGCCGATGGCTGCCAGCTGTCCGAGGCCCGAGGTGTCATCGTGCCGGTTCGGGTTCACGATCGCGCAGGCTAAGGGCAGGGTCTCGGCAGGCAGATGGTGGTCGCAGATGATGACGTCGGCACCTGCCCCCGCCGCGGCTGCGAGGGCTTCGTGGGCTTGCGTGCCGCAGTCGACCGTTACGATAACCCGAGCGCCATTGGTCGCGAGGCGCTGCATCGCCTGCGGGTTGGGACCATAGCCCTCTGTCATGCGATCAGGGATGTAGACTGTTGGCTGCGCTCCAACGGCTGAGAGATAGCGCGCCAGCAATGCAGAAGACGTGGCACCATCGACGTCATAGTCGCCGAAGATCGCGATCCCTTCGCCTCCCACGATGGCGGCCGCCAGCCGGTCGACGGCCAGATCCATGTCCCTGATGACGCTGGGATCCGGAAGGTCGGACTTCAGGGAGGGATTGAGAAAGCGTCCCGCATCGGTTGCCGCAACGCCGCGCGCGTAGAGCAGGCGGGCAACGATTTCCGGGGCACCCAAGGCCTGGGAGATGCGCATGACCTCGGAAGGATCGGCAGGGCGCTCGACCCATCGCCGGCCCAGTGCCGAGCGTGACACGCCGAGGACCGTCTCCAGCCCCGGCGCGCCAGCCGCAACCTGCGGCTTCATTCGCTCAGCGGTCCTTGATCACGTGGCGCGCACGGATCCAGCGAACCGTGCCCGTCTTCGAGCGCATCACGACGGTCTCGCTGGTCATGAACTGGCCCACACGGTGGATGCCACGCAGCATGGTTCCATCGGTCACACCTGTTGCCGCGAACATGACGTCACCAGAGGCCAGATCCAGCGTGTTGTACTTGCGGTTGAAGTCCTTGATACCAATGCGGGCCGCCCGCGCGCGCTCGTCATCGTTGCGGAACACGAGGCGTCCCTGGATCTGCCCGCCGACACAGCGCAAGGCTGCGGCCGCGAGGACGCCCTCCGGCGCGCCACCCTGGCCCATGTAGATGTCGATGCCGGTTTCCGGATCGCTGGTGTGGATCACGCCTGCGATGTCTCCGTCCGATATCAGCGCCACCGCAGCCCCCGCCTCGCGCACCTTGGCGATGATGTCGGCATGCCGCGGACGATCAAGAATGCAGGCCTTGATATCCTGCGGACGAACGCCCTTGGCACGTGCGAGCGCAAGGATATTGTCGCGCGGGTCAGCGTCGAGGTCGACGATGCCTTCGGGATAGCCGCCACCGATGGCGATCTTGTCCATGTAGGTATCAGGCGCGTGCAACAGGCTACCGCCTTCGGCCACGGCAACGACGGCAAGGGCGTTGGCCATCGCCTTGGCCGTGAGCGTGGTACCTTCCAGGGGATCGAGCGCGATGTCGACCTTCGGGCCCTTGCCAGTGCCGACCTTCTCGCCGATATAGAGCATGGGGGCTTCGTCGCGTTCACCCTCGCCGATGACGACGGTGCCATCGAAATTGCACTGGTTCAGTGCACGACGCATCGCGTCGACGGCAGCCTGGTCGGCATTGTGTTCATTGCCCCGCCCGACCTGGTCAAAGGAGGCGATCGCTGCGGCCTCGGTAACGCGGGCAAGTTCCAGCGTCAGGATGCGTTCAAGACCATCGGACGTCGTGATGTCAGTCATGATTCCCTCAGAAGCGTTCTATGCGGACCATACAGGGTTGTTCCATGACCGTCCCCGTCGACACAATGGCCGCCAGCGCCTTGGCCATGGCGTCTTCCCTTGCTTCATGCGTGATCATGACCACAGGGACCGCTTCGCCAGGCGCTCTGCTGCGCTGCAACATGGATTCGATCGAGATCGCCTGGTCTGCAAGGCAGCGTGACAGCACCGCAATGACGCCAGGCCGGTCAATGACTGTAAACCTGAGGTAGCAGGCCCCCACGTGGCTGGCGAGCGGCACGATCTCAGGCCGCTGGATTGAGGCGGCAGGAGCGCCGAAGGCCGGGAGCCGCACGCCACGCGCGATATCCAGAATGTCAGCCATGACGGCAGAGGCCGTCGGCCCCGCGCCCGCGCCGCGGCCCTCATAGACCGACTTCCCGACGAGGTCGCCTTCGGCAACAACAGCATTGAAGACGCCGTCGACGTCGGCCAGCGGCGTGCCGTGGGGCACCATCGCCGGATGCACGCGCTGGGTAATGCCACGCTCATGGCGCGTTGCGATGCCAAGCAGCTTGATGCGAAAGCCGAACTCATCGGCAAAGGCGATGTCATCGGGGGTGATGCGCTCGATCCCTTCGACATGGATCCCGTCGAGCGCAGGCGCGTGGCCGAAGGCGACCGCCGCCAGCAAGGACAGCTTGTGCGCCGTGTCCATGCCACCGATATCGAAGGTCGGGTCGGCCTCGGCATAACCAAGCTTCTGCGCTTCGATGAGCACGTCGGCAAAGCTGCGCCCCGTAGCCTCCATCGTGGTCAGAATGTAGTTACAGGTCCCATTCAGGATACCATAGACGCGGGAAATCCGATTGGCGCCCAAGCCCTCGCGCAGGGCCTTGATGATGGGAATGCCACCAGCGACGGCTGCCTCGAAGTTCAGCGCAAGATCGCGCTGTTCTGAAGCCTTCGCCAGAGTAACACCATGATGCGCCAGCAAGGCTTTGTTGGCAGTCACCACCGAAACGCCCCGTGCGATCGCAGCCTCGACCGACGCCTTTGCGACACCACCCTCGCCGCCCATCAATTCGACATAGAGATCGATCGGAGCGGACGACGCGAGCGTCACCGGATCATCGAACCAGGTCACGCCCTCCATGGAGAAACCGCGATCCCGACCCTTCTCACGGGCTGAGACCGCTACAAGCTGAAGCGTGCGGCCACAGCGTGTTGCCAGAGACGCGCCCTGTTCGGTGAGGATCCGTGCAACCGAGGCACCGACCGTGCCCAAGCCGGCAATGCCGACGCGAAGTGGTTTCATTTTGCTGCCGTGCGGTTCTGGATGACCGCCAGGTCAACAGGCGGCGAGGTAAGAAATTTTCGAATGTTTCGTGCCGCCTGCCTGATGCGGTGTTCGTTCTCGACAAGGGCGATGCGGACATGGCTGTCCCCGTATTCGCCAAAGCCAACACCCGGTGCCACGGCAACATTCGCGTGCTCGAGGAGCAGCTTTGAGAATTCCAGGGAACCCAGGGGGCGGAACGGCTCGGGGATCGGAGCCCAGGCAAACATCGAGGCCTCTGGCGGTGGAATATCCCAACCCGCGCGCGCGAAACCGTCGACCAGGACATCGCGCCGTGACCGATAGATCGACCGCATCTCGTCGACGCAATCCTGAGGGCCATTGAGGGCGGCCGCAGCCGCGACCTGGATCGGCGTGAAGGCCCCATAGTCGAGATAGGACTTGATGCGGCCAAGTGCATGGATCAGCCGCTCGTTACCGGCCGCAAACCCCATGCGCCATCCCGGCATCGCATAGGTTTTGGACAGTGAATTGAACTCCACCACCACATCCTTGGCACCAGGCACCTGCAGCATCGAGGGTGGCGGCGTGTCGCTGAAGTAGATCTCGGCATAGGCAAGGTCGGAGAGAACCCAGAGGCCCTTGGCCTTCGCAAACTTGACGACCTCGGCATAGAAATCGAGTCCGACAACCTGCGCGGTCGGGTTGGACGGGTAGCTCACGACCACGGCGGTCGGCGGCGGCACGGCATGGCGCACGGCACGCTCCATGCCGCGGAGAAACTGCTCGGGGCTCGACGCTTCCACATGGCGGATCGAGGCGCCAGCGAGGATGAAACCGAAGGCGTGGATCGGGTATGAGGGGTTCGGCACGAGGATCGTGTCCCCGGGAGCGGTCATCGCCTGCGCTAGATTGGCAAAGCCCTCCTTCGAACCCAGCGTGGCAATGACCTCGCGGTCTGGATCGATCTTCACCCCGAAACGCCGGTCATAGTAGGCAGCCATCGCCTTGCGCAGTCCCGGAATGCCGCGCGAGGACGAATAGCGATTGGTCCGAGGATTGGCGACCGTTTCAACAAGCTTGTCGACGATATGACGAGGCGTCGGCATGTCGGGATTGCCCATGCCGAAGTCAATGATGTCCTCGCCAGCTGCACGCGCCTTCGCTTTGAGGCGATTGACCTCTTCGAAGACGTACGGCGGCAGGCGCTTGATACGCAGGAATTCCGTATTCACGCCGAACCCGCCCGCGAGCGGAAATCCCTGGTCACTAGGAGCCACCGGGGTCAGGCTTGTCGTCCTTCGACGCCGGAGCCTTCTTCGTGGATGACGCCGGCGGGGGCGCCGCAGGAGCTGCGCCGCCCCGAAGCTCTTCAGCAGAGTGCTTTGCGTTGTCCCTGTCCGCAACAAGGGAATCCACGATCTCCCGCCGTTGCGCCTCCGTGGTCGACAGCTCACGCGGCGCCGGCTGGTTTGCCACAGTCGGGAACACCGTTGCAGCGTCAGGACTCTGGATCCGGGTCTGCGGCTGGACCTCGGCCAAGGGATCGATCACATCGCCTGACGAGGGTGCCGGCGCGGCTACAGGTGTCGCAACCTGGGTCGCGCCAGCCTGGCGCGGCGCGGGATCAGCCGGACTGGCAGCCTGCGATACGCCATCGACCCAGGTGGAGGGCTTGGTCCACTCCGGCATCGTTGAACAGCCTGCAAGCACACCTAACGAGACGACAAGTCCCGCAAATTTCAGGTCAATATGCTGCTTCACGGTTTTGCTCCTGGTTCCAAGGGTACAAGCCGCGCCTGCACACCATGAGATGCCGCAATCTTGCGCCAAAGCGCATTCAAACTCCACCTTTAATGTAGAAAGCGCTGAGAGTAGAACAGAGTCGGGTGCGCGCTGGTTGCGGCGATGAGCCGAAACGATGTCGCGTGCACGACGCGCCGGGTGACTTGACCCCTTCGGAGGCTCGCATGCAGGACAGGACCAAGAAGACGTCTTCTTACCAGGTGACAGATCCCGCGGCATTTTCGCGCAACATGGTCAAGGTTGCCATTCAGAGCCAGAAGCTGGTCAAGGAATTCATGCAGGCCCAATCAAAGGCGCCTCGAAAATCCGGCCCAGCGGATCCGCTGAACCTCGGCCAGATCTTCGTGGACTATCTCAGCAATGCCATGCGCCACCCGGGCCATTTCGTCGAGGCGAATTTCCGGCTCTGGCAGGACTACATGAACCTTTGGCACCATACGGCCCGGCGCATGATGGGCGAGGACGCCCAACCCGTCATCGAGCCGGCAGCCGGAGACAAGCGGTTCAAGGACAAGGATTGGTCGGAAAACCAGGTCTTCGACTTCATAAAGCAGTCTTACCTGCTTTCGGCGCGCTGGCTGCAATCGACGATGGGCGATGTGCAAGGGCT
>JBEIFU010000184.1:0-5408 GCA_040382295.1 Alphaproteobacteria bacterium | reverse complement strand
GCGGCCCTGGCGGCGTCGCAGACCTTGCTCGCCGATCCGGCATGGCTGCACTTCAGTATATTCCTGCTCGAGTCCCTCCTTTTCGCCAGCATCGCCTTCTATTGGCGTCGCCACACGCTTCAGCGGAACCTTCAACTGAATGGCGAACGCAGGACTGCGCGCGAAAATGAGCACCTGTCCCTCCTCGCCGCTCAGTCGAAAGCCATCGAGGCCGAGCGCAACCTGCGTCGCGCCCTTGAAGCAGACGCCTCCAAGTCCATGTTCCTTGCCAACATGAGCCACGAGCTGAGGACACCCTTGAACTCTGTTGTTGGCTTCGCGCAGTTGCTGCGGGATCGACCCGAGATTGCAGAGCGTCCGGAGCTCGTGCGCGACTATGCCGAGTGCATACAATCAAGCGGGTCTCATCTGCTGGGACTGATAAACCAGATCCTGGATCTCAGTCGGGCAAATGCTGGCGGCATCCAGCTCAACGAGTCGCGCGTCGACATTGCGGACATGATCGTCGAGATCACGCGGCTCCTGTCCCCGCAGGCTGCAGAAGCCAAGGTCGGGCTGCTTGCCCATACCGGATCAGGACAGTTTGTCATTCGCGCCGATGACCTTCGAATCCGGCAGATCATCACCAACCTTGTGGCCAACGCGCTAAAGTTCACCCCTGCCGGTGGGCGGGTTGATGTCTCGGTGGGTTGTGACGGATCGGGGCTGACACTGGAGGTGCGAGATACGGGGGTCGGCATCGCCATCCAGGATGTCGCACGTGTGTTCGAGCCATTCGTTCAGGCTGACGGCGGTTTCAGCAAGTCACACCAGGGCACTGGTCTTGGCCTCGCGATCACGCGCAAGCTGGTCGAACTCCACGGCGGCACGATCAGCGTGAAAAGCGTGCTGGGCGAAGGCAGCGTCTTTCTTGTGCGCTTCCCGGTATCCCGCGTCGAGACCGTTCCCCAACGCGTAACGGCCTAAACGGGCAGCTGATCTACGGCACAGATCCGAGCATTGACGATGCAGGCCCCGACCCGATGAGCGCTGGGCACGCGCAGCCCTCGCGGGAGCTGCGTCCTCGCCGATCTACTCAGTACCCGATCGCCGCACCGTCCTTGCGCATTTCGGACGCACCCCAGTAGGCGCCTGTCACCGGATCGCGCATGATGGCTTGATAGCCACCGAAGCCGCCATCACCGGGCTGCAGGTCGTGACCGCGACGCGTCAATTCACGGCGAACATCGGGCGCAATGCCGGTCTCCAGCTGCAGCTTGCCGACGCCTGCCGAGCTCTTGCGATGCCAGTCGTCGGAGCCGACATGACGGAAGCGAGCAGCATCGCCGGCCTCCTGCACATTAAGGCCGAAGTCGATCATGTTGACCAGGATCTGGACATGACCCTGGGGTTGCAGGTCGCCGCCCATCACACCGAAGCTCATGAAGGGCTTTCCGTCCTTCATCACGAAGGCAGGAATGATCGTCTGGAACGGCCGCTTCGATGGCGCATAGACATTCGGGTGCGCTGGATCGAGGGCGAAAAGTTCTCCCCTGTCCTGCAACATGAAGCCCAGTCCGTCGGGCACGAGCCCCGAGCCCATACCACGATAGTTCGACTGGATCAGCGACACCATCATGCCGGAGCTGTCTGCGGTGGCCAGATAAGTCGTATCGCCCTGGCGCAACTTGACCTCACCCGGCGCAATGTCCGGGTTGGCTCGCGTCATGCTGATCAGTGCACGGCGCTTCGCTGCGTAGTCGTCCGAGATGAGTTCTGCCACGGGCGCATTATAGGTAGCAGTGTCGGCGTAGAACTTGGCAAGATCCTCGAAGGCAAGACGCTTGGCCTCGACCATCACGTGCAAGGCATCGGCAGAGCCACGCCCCATCGCCTTGAGATCATAGGCCTCGAGCATCTTCAGCATCTGCAGGGCAGCGACGCCCTGAGTGTTGGGTGGCAGCTCATAGACATCGTGGCCCCGGTAGCGGACACTGACGGGGTCAACCCACTCGCCCTTGTGCGCGGCCAGGTCCGAGAGCCGCATGTCGGCCCCGATGCGACGGAAATAGCCATCCATCGTGCGAGCGAGGGTGCCCTTGTAAAAGGCATCGCGACCACTCTTTGCGATGGCACGATAGGTGCGCGCGAGGTCCGGATTGCGGAAGATCTCGCCATGGACCGGCGCCCGACCGTCAACGAGAAAGGTCCGCTTCGCATTCTCGATTTCCTCGATATCGGTCGCGTTGCGTTCAAAGGCCCTGAAATTGCGCTTCCAGTATTCCGCGACAAGCTGCGAGACCGGGAAGCCTTCTTCGGCATAGCGGATTGCAGGATCGAGAATCCTGTCCATGGGAAGCTTGCCGAAGCGCTGATGCAGTTCATGCCAGCCATCGACAGTCCCGGGGACTGTCACCGTCAGTGACCCATGTGTTGGCATGTCGGTGCGGGTGCCAAGTTTCCGGCGAAGGTCTTCAAGACTTCGGCCTGAAGGCGAGCGGCCGGAGCCGTTGAACCCGAAGAGCTTGCCGGTTCGTGGATCCCATACGATTGCGTAGAGGTCGCCGCCGATCCCGCAGCCAACCGGCTCCATGAGGCCAAGGGCTGCGTTCGCAGCGATGGCGGCGTCGATGGCGCTGCCGCCGGCCTTCAGGATGTCGATCGCAACCTGGGTAGCCAGCGGTTGCGCCGTGGCGGCCATGCCATGGCGCGCAATGACCGGCGCGCGTGTTGCGAAGCCGGGGCCGGCGTAACGGTCACCGCCGCCAGGCGCAGCGTTTGGGGGCGTATCGGCGTGGCTGGTCATGGTCATCATCAGGATCGACAGGGTTGCGGCTGCGAGGTGCTTCATGGGATTGATCATTCATCGGCGCTCATTTGTGACGGGGCAGGGGAAGTCCCTCTCGACGGTCTGCTGGGCAACCCTTGCCGCAGGAGTCTGAAGCGCACCCGGTGTGACCGTCGCATAGGCAATGATGCGCTTTGCCAGCTCCGGATAGGAGATGAAGTCCGGTAGCCGAATGCACTTGTCTTTCGACGCATAAGGTAGTCCTCGTACAAGGGCCTCCCGATTGGCCTTGTCACGCTCTACCAGCGATATGGCAAAGCCCTGGAGGAATGTGCGACATGGATGGGGTGTGCGGGCCACGTTGTTGTCCTGTGCAGCGCCGCGGTTAAGATAGTCCGAGCACTCCCGAACCAGATCCTGTCCCAACTCGATGCGCCTTGCCTGGGCAGGCGCAACAAGGGTTGCTGCACACAAGGCTGCCATCAAGAGCTTGCGCATGTTACTTTCCTCCAAGCGGGGACCTTTTCTGCTTCAGCGTAGGCGGTCCCTTGGAATTCGACAACTGCTATCGTGAGGGGTTTTGTCATGTTTGACGCCGCAATCCGTCCCCATATCGAAAAGCCGCTGGCACGTATGGCCAGTCACCTGGTGCGCTGGGGCCTGTCGGCCAACGCGGTCACGGCCATGGGCTTTCTTCTTGGGATGGGTGCTGCAGGTCTGGTCGCAAGTGGCCAGTTCATTCCCGGCCTTCTCGTGTTTCTCCTCAGCCGTCTCCTTGACGGTCTCGATGGTGCAGTCGCACGACAGACCCGGTTGACGGATCTGGGAGGATACCTCGACATCACCCTCGACTTCATTGTCTACGCCAGCATGGTCATGGGTTTCGCGCTTGCTGACCCGTCGCGGAATGCCCTCGCAGCGGCCTTCCTCACCACAAGTTTCATGGCACCCGCCTCGACGTTCCTTGCCTATGCGATCTTCGCCGCCAAGCGCGGTATCACGACCGAGATCCGCGGGCGCAAGTCGATGTATTACCTGGGAGGGTTGACCGAAGGCTTCGAGACCATCCTGACGCTCAGCCTGATGTGCGTGTTTCCGCAGTGGTTTGCAGTGATCGCCGTGATCTATGCGGTCATGTGCTGGATCACCGGTGGAACGCGGATCGCAGCTGCCATGCAGGCCTTCGCAACGGAGGCGCACACGTGATGGTCCAGGACATTATCGATGCCGTTGGCCGGATCTGCGACCGGTTTGACGACGCCTATTGGCTGGCGTGCGATACAGAGCATCGCTTCCCTGAGGCTTTTGTCAGCGCCATGGCCGGGGCAGGCTTTCTCGGCATCGCCATGCCTCAAAGCGTCGGCGGCAGTGGCCTTGGGGTGACCGAGGCTTCAGCAATGATGCACCGGATCGCCTCCTCCGGCGCCGGCATGGCCGGTGTCTCGGCGGTGCATGTCAATATCTTCGGGCCGCATCCTGTCGCTGTTTTTGGAACCGAAGCACAGAAGGCACGGATCCTCGCACCCCTGATCAAGGGAGAGACGCGTTGCTGTTTTGGTGTCACGGAGCCCGACGCAGGGCTTGATACCTCGGCGATCACGACACGAGCCGCGCGTGGGGCCGATGGCTGGCTCATCAATGGCCGAAAGATGTGGACCACGACGGCGCAGACCGCGACGCACATTCTGCTGCTCGCCCGTACCTCACCCAAGGGGCGCAGGCCGACGGATGGACTCAGCCTCTTCTACACGGCGCTTGATCGTCGCCATGTCCAGGTTCGGGAGATACCCAAGATGGGGCGGCATGCCGTCGACACCAACATGCTGTTCATCGACGACCTGCCGGTTCCCGCGGACGACATGATCGGCGAAGAGGGCAAGGGCTTTGACTACCTGCTTCACGCCTTCAATCCGGAGCGGATCCTGATTGCTGCCGAAGCCATCGGCATCGGGCAGGACGCCCTGCGGCGCGCAAGCCGCTACGCGCGTGAGCGTGTCGTCTTCGGAAGGCCCATCGGCCAGAACCAGGCGATCCAGCATCCGCTGGCACGCTCATGGGCTGAACTGGAGGCTGCCTGGCTCATGACGATGAACGCAGCCGCACTCTATGATGCCGGCAAGCCTTGCGGTGTCGAAGCGAATGCCGCCAAGTACCTGGCCGCAGAGGCTGCCTTCAGGGCCTGCGAGACAGCGGTCATGACCCACGGAGGCATGGGTTATGCCCGGGAGTTCCATGTCGAGCGGCTTTTCCGTGAGGTCCTGATCGCACGGATCGCACCGGTCAGCCGCGAGATGATCCTGAACTTCATCGCCGAAAAGGCACTGGGCTTGCCGAAATCGTACTGACCGACGGTAAGGGCTGCGCTGTCCGGCTAGCCAACGATCGCCCTGTCCAGGCGATTGCGAATGATCTCCTCGGCCTCGCGCATGATGCGATCGACAAGCTCCCTGCAGGTCGGGATGTCGTTGATCAGCCCCTGAACCATGCCGGCTGACCAGATGCCGTGATCAGGGTCGCCCTGCTCGTAGACCACCTTGCCGCGCTGGCCCGAAACAAGATGCGCGATATCCTCGATCTTGGCGCCGCCCTTCCTTTCGATTGCGACGACTTCCTGGCTGACAGCGTTCTTGGCCACGCGCGC
>JBEIFU010000183.1:0-5441 GCA_040382295.1 Alphaproteobacteria bacterium | reverse complement strand
TCCTTGAAGCCGTGCTCACCCCATTCGCGACCTGTACCAGACTGCTTGTAACCACCGAACGGCGCACCGAAGTCGGCCCCGGCACCGTTCAGGTGCACGTTTCCGGTCCGCAGCCGTGATGCCACCTTGCGTGCGTGGTCGATGGAGCCCGACTGGACATAGCCCGACAAGCCATAAGGCGTATCGTTGGCCTGGCGAATGGCCTCCTCTTCCGTGTCATAGGGCAGGATCGACAGAACGGGGCCAAAGATTTCCTCGCGCGCGATCGTCATTTCATTCGTCACATTCGCAAAGACCGTCGGGCGAACATAGTAGCCGCGGTTCAGCCCCTCAGGCCTGCCGAGCCCACCGGTGACCAGCGTCGCACCCTCATCAATTCCTTTCTTGATCAGGGCCTGGATCTTGTTGAACTGAACCTCGGAGACGACCGGTCCCATCGTGGTACCTTCGGCAAAGGGGTCACCGACCTTGACGGTCTCGGCCGCTGCCTTGGCATAGGCGATCGCATCGGTCTGCTTGCCGCGCGGAACGAACATGCGCGTCGGCGCGTTGCAGGACTGCCCGGAATTCGAGAAGCAGCTGACGACACCGCCAGTCACTGCCTTCTTCAGGTCCGCATCATCGAGAACGATATTGGCAGACTTCCCGCCAAGCTCCTGCGCAACCCGCTTGACCGTATCGGCCGCAGCCTTGGCAACAGCAACACCGGCACGGGTCGATCCCGTGAACGACATCATGTCGATGCCCGGGTGCGAGGACATCGCCTCGCCCACCGAAGGCCCATCGCCGTTCACAAGATTGAAGACGCCTGCCGGAACGCCTGCCTCATGCAGCACATCAGCCACCAGCATCGCGTTCAGCGGCGCGACCTCCGAAGGCTTGAGGACCATGGTGCAGCCCGCAGCCAGGGCAGGAGCGACCTTGCACATGATCTGGTTCACCGGCCAGTTCCATGGCGTGATCATGCCGACGACGCCAACCGGCTCATAGACGATCCCGGTCGTGCCCTTCACGTGCTGGAATTCGAACTCCTTCAGCACCTTGATGGTCTGCATCAGGTGGGCGACACCGGTCGCCGCCTGTGCGGCCTTGGACAGGCCGAGCGGGGCGCCCATCTCCAGCGAGATGGTCTCGACGAACTCGGCATAGCGCCGCTGATAGACCTCGAGGATTTTCTGCAGCAGGGCGAGCCGCTCTTCCTTCGTGGTAAAGGAGAACGTCTCGAAAGCCCGGCGGGCGGCCGCAACGGCCTTGTCGACGTCGACCTTGGATCCGAGGCTGATGACCCCAATCGGTTCTTCGGTGGCAGGATTGATGACCTCAAGCGTCCTGGGGCTGGCCGGATCGACCCATTTTCCGTCGATGTAGAACTGCAAGCGCTGCTTCATGGCTGTATCCCTTGTCCAAGTCTGTGACGATCGGGGGACGGCGTTGCTCCGCTGCCGCCGATTGGCCGGCACTATAGACCGCGCTGCAGGCCGGTTCACCATCGAAATCGGCAAGGATCGATAGGCAACCAACGGATCTGAACGGCAGGACCGCAACAAGTTCCCGGTTACGCTCCGCACAGGTTGATGTACAAATCGCATACCATCTCTGAAGCGAAGCGATTATCCTGGGAGAGACACGTCCGTCGTCCAAGAGAACTCATGATCCTGCTCATCGACAACTACGACAGCTTTACCTGGAACCTGGTCCACTACCTCGGACAACTTGGCGCGGAAGTTTCCGTTGTACGCAACGACGCCATGTCGGTGGACGACGTCGCGCGCCGACAGCCCAAGGCCGTCGTCCTGTCACCAGGTCCTTGTGACCCCGACAAGGCGGGGATCTGCCTCGACCTTGTCCGGCGCCTGGGGGCAAGTTTGCCCATCCTTGGCGTCTGCCTCGGGCATCAGACGATCGGGCAGGTTTACGGCGGACGCGTCGTTCGCGCATCTGCGCCCATGCATGGCAAGGTCAGCTTGATCCATCATTCCGGAGCAAGCGTGTTCCGGGGATTGCCCGAGCCCTTCGAAGCCACGCGCTATCACTCACTGGTCGTTGAACGTGCCTCACTTCCGGACACACTTACCATCACGGCCGAGACCGATGACGGAACCATCATGGGACTGGCACACAAGACTTTCCCCGTCCATGGCGTGCAGTTTCATCCCGAAAGTATCGCCACGCAGAATGGCCACAAGCTGCTGCAGAACTTTCTCCACCTGGCGCAGGCCGCATGAGCAGCGACGCATTCAAGCCATTGCTTGCAAAGGTGGCCAGTGGCGAAAGCCTGTCAGGCCCGGAAGCCGCGACGGCCTTCGGGATCATCCTTCGTGGCGAAGCGAGCGAGGTTCAGGTCGCTTCCTTTGTCTCGTTCCTTCATCTGCGCGGCGAGACGCCGGGCGAAATAGCAGCAGCTGCGCAGGTCCTGCGTGACAACATGGTACGCGTCGACGCTCCGGCATCAGCCATCGACATGGTCGGCACGGGCGGCGACGGCGTCGGAACGCTGAACATCTCGACGGCGGCCGCGATCGTGGTCGCGGCCTGCGGCATCAAGGTCGCCAAGCACGGAAATCGCGCGCTGTCATCGCGCAGCGGTGCAGCCGATGTCCTGGCCGCCCTCGGGGTGCGGCTGTCGCTGCCCCCGGCCCAGATCGCCCGCTGCATCGATCAGGCTGGCATCGGGTTCATGTTCGCCCCCGAACACCACGCAGCCCTGGCGCATGTCGGCAGCGTTCGGCGGCAGCTCGGTTTCAGGACGGTATTCAACCTGCTGGGTCCGCTATGCAATCCGGCCGGAGTTCAGCGACAGCTGGCCGGAGTCTTTGCCGAGCGCTGGGTCGAGCCCTATGCCGAGGTCCTGCGCCTCTTGGGAACCGAACGCGCCTGGGTCGTGCATGGAATGGATGGGCTTGACGAAATATCGATCAGCGGACCGACAGCGGTTGCGGAATTGAGCACTGGCACGATCCGCCGGTTCAGCATCACGCCCGAGGACGGAGGCCTGCAGCGCCATGCTCTGTCCGCGATCCTTGGTGGCGATGCGTCGGCCAATGCAGCCGCCATGCGGCGCCTCTTCGAGGGCGAGGCCGGCGCCTATCACGATGTCGTGTGCCTGAATGCGGCAGCAGGTCTTGTTATCGCGCAGGCCGTCTCATCCTTACGCTCCGGCGTCGACATGGCGCGGGCAGCCATCTCAAATGGAGCTGCCCGCTCGACGCTCGACACCCTCGTTCGGGCCTCGATGCCCGACAATGTGCTGGGAACGATCGCGGTCTACAAGGCGGAAGAGATAAGGCTCGCGCGTGCGCGTACCAGCGACAGCGAAATTGCTGCTCGCGCCCGCAGCGCCTCGCCGGTCCGCGGTTTCCGATCCGCACTGGCACGCACCATGGCCGCGGGCCGGCCCGCCCTGATCGCCGAAATCAAGAAGGCAAGCCCCTCCAAAGGCCTCATTCGTCCCGACTTCGACCCGCCTTCCCTCGCGCAGGCCTACGAACGGGGCGGCGCCACCTGCCTGTCGGTCCTGACCGACAAACCCTCATTCCAGGGTGATGATGCCTTTCTCATGGCTGCACGCACCGCCACGCAACTGCCGGTCTTGCGGAAGGATTTCATGTTCGAACCCTATCAGGTCGTGGAGGCCCGCGCCCTGGGAGCCGACTGTATCCTGATCATCATGGCCGCCGTGACCGACGCTCAGGCACGGACCCTTAAATCCGCCGCCGATGACTGGGGTATGGACGCCCTGTTCGAGGTGCACGACGAGCAAGAACTCGAGCGTGCGCTAGAACTCGCACCAGCGATGGTGGGCATCAACAACCGCGACCTCGTTGGCTTTCACACCGACCTTGCCACGACGGAAAGGCTGCGGCCACTGATACCTGGCGGGATCATCGCCATCTCTGAAAGCGGGATCTCCTCACCTCACGATGTCGAGCGCCTGATGAAGGCTGACGCAAGAGCCTTTTTGGTCGGGGAAAGCCTGATGCGCCAGGCGGATGTCGAACGCGCGACACGCCAGCTCCTGCTGGGGGCTCCATGAGCCCCCCGCGGTGCCGATGGCCCACAGGAGCCGCATGAATGGCCGACGGCTCTGACCGCGCAGCCACTGAACGAACGGCGATGGCTGAGGCCATCGTGCGCATGAAGCCGGCAACCCTGGCGCAGGTGCTTGACGGATCCCTGGCAAACGGAGACGCCCTCGCCTTTGCGCGCGTTGCGGGCATGACGGCGGCAAAGAAGGCATTCGAAATCCTGCCACTCCGCCCTGCACTGCCGCTCTCCGCGGTCTCCGTCACATGTGAACCCGATGAAACCGAGAGCCTCATTCGGGTGCTGGCCACTGTCAGGGCAAGCGGTCACGGGAGCGTGGAAACAGAAGCCCTCACGGCAGCATCGGTTGCAGCCCTCGCGCTCTGCGACGTATTGCTGCCGGCAGAGCGTGACCTCGTCATCGAGGCCGTACGCCTCGTATCAAGACAGACAAGCCTGTCGAGCGGCGCCCGCAAAGAAGACCAGCCCAATCGCCATGTTGCCCTGCGACGGGCCAGTGCCGTCCAGATCAAGGGAAGGCGTTCGCGCCCGCATGCCACCGTCAAGGACACGGCCCCCGACCCAGTCCAGCGCAAGTCGGCCGCCGACGTCGCCGGCAAGCGCGATGCCTTGCGGCGCTTCATGCAGGCCCGAGGCTTGACAGCTCACGCCTGGGCACGCGACGCCGGAATGCCGGTCGGCGTCCTCTACTCCTATCTGCACGGCAGGACTCACGCCCTCAGCCGCATAGAGGAAGAACGCCTCGCCAGCGCGGTCGACGTCGACCCGGACGACCTCTACAGGGTTTGATCAAAGCTCCAGCGGCACCGGACTGCAGTTTCGGGCTGGAATCCGGCACTTTTCAAAAAAAAATCCTTCGGCGGCGAAATGTTCATTGACAATTTACGGAACGTGAATAGAACAATCTGCGTCTGTTCGAACTCCGTTCGTTTCTGAGGAAAAATCATGCTTACCCGAAAACAGTACGAGCTGCTGATGTATATTCACGACAAATTGCGTGAAACTGGCGTCGCACCGTCCTTCGATGAAATGAAGGAAGCCCTCGACCTTCGCTCCAAGTCAGGCATCCATCGTTTGATAACAGCGCTGGAAGAGCGCGGTTTTCTGAGGCGCCTGGCGCATCGGGCGCGGGCCCTGGAGATCATCAAGCTGCCGGAGAACTCCAACGCCCCGATGCAAAGGTCCAAGACCGTCGTCGCAAAGCGTCCTCAGCTTGGCTTGGTGGAGGCCGGCGGCAATATCCGATCCACGGCAAGCCGCGGCAGCGGCGGCCTGCGGCCGTTGGTCGAGGTGCCGGTCATGGGGCGCATTGCGGCGGGTACGCCCATCGAGGCCCTTCAGAATGTGACAGACAGCCTCCCGGTTGCGCAGGCGCTCATCGCATCGGGCGAGCACTA
>JBEIFU010000182.1:0-5465 GCA_040382295.1 Alphaproteobacteria bacterium | reverse complement strand
GCGCAGGCAGAGAGGATAGATGCTGCCTTCAAGACGCTGGACACGTCCGACATCGCTGGCATGCGTCGGTTCCTCGAAATCTACGGGGACAGTGTCCATGCAGCGAACCGTGGCTATCTGGAGAAAGTCCGCGGCGCGCTGCGCGATGCCGAGGCAGGCGCCCGGGAGGCTGCTCGCGCACTCGAAGCCGAGGAACAGGAAGAAGAGCAACGCCGACGAGAGCAGCAGCAAGCTGTCCCTTGGGACATGGGCGTGGTGCCGCCATCTCCGGCCCAGTGACGGCACCCCGGGAGCTTGGATCGAGGTGAGCGCTCCACAACGACGCGGCGATCAGGTCACGCGTCCGTAGACATCCTCGAAGCGGACAATGTCGTCCTCGCCAAGATAGGAACCTGACTGGACCTCGATGATGCGCAACGGAACATCACCCGGGTTCTCGAGGCGGTGGCGTGTCAGCGGCGGGATATAGGTCGACTCGTTTTCGCGCAGCAGGAATACATCCTCGCCCTTTGTCACGCGCGCGACGCCCTGGACCACGACCCAGTGTTCGGCGCGCTTGTGATGCAGCTGAAGGCTGATGCTGGCGCCCGGATGCAGCATGATCTGCTTGACCTGGTAGCCCGTTCCCTCATCGATGCGCTCATACTGTCCCCACGGACGCTGGGTCACGGCGTGTTCCCGCAGCTCACGCCGGTCCTGGGCCTTCAACTGCTCGACAATCTGCTTGACGTCCTGCGTCCGGTCCTTGTGCGAGACGAGAACCGCATCCACCGTGACCACGACGACCAGGTCACTGACACCGACCACTGCTGTCAGCATGCCGTCGCTGCGCACGAGTACGCGCTCGGCGTCGCATGTCAGCACATCGCCCTGGATCACATTTCCGCGGTCATCGCGGCCAGAGCTCTCCCAGATCGCCTGCCAAGACCCCAGATCCCCCCACGGGGCTTGCATCGGGCAAACGGCAGCCCGGTCCGTCCGTTCCATCACAGCGTAGTCGATCGAGATCGATGGTGCGTCGGCCAGCGCGTCGCGGTCGAGGCGCAGGAAATCGAGGTCCCGCTGAGCCTTCTCGAAGGATGCCTGTGCGGCTGCATGAACCTGCGGTGCATAACGCGCGAGTTCTGCAAGCATCACGCCCGGCTTGAAGGTGAACATTCCCGCATTCCAGACATGCCCGCCTGCGTCCAGCATTGCCTGTGCCTTGTCGCGTGCCGGTTTCTCGATGAAAGATGCAACGGCGCGGCAACCTCCTGCCTGGGGCATCTCCGAACCAAGCCGAATATAGCCATAGCCGGTTTCAGGCCCGGTCGGAGCGATGCCGAAGGTCACGACCATGCCCTTCATGGCCCCGAGTGCCGCCGACGCCACGGCGGCACCAAATCCTGCGGCATCGCCAACATAATGGTCGGAGGGCAGCAACAGAACGATGCCTTCCGGATCGTGGGCCTGAACCCAGAGCGCAGCCACGGCCGCTGCGGCAGCTGTGTTTCGCGCAATGGTCTCGAGGATAATCGGACACTTCTCGCCGATCGCTTCCTGTACCTGTGCACCGACCAGAAAACGATGCTGCTCATTCGTGATGATGCATGGTACCCGCCCACACACTTCGCGCGCCCGCTGCACGGTCTGCTGCAATAGAGACAGCTCACCCACAAGGTTCAGCAGATGCTTGGGCTTTGCTTCACGCGACAGGGGCCACAGGCGCGTGCCGAACCCGCCCGCCAGGATGACCGGATAGACGCGTCCTTCGGTTTCACGCATAGGCTCGGGTCTCCTGCCAGTGGTCCCATGGAAAGCAAGCAAGCCATGTAGCCGGACGCGACGCATCAGGCAACGCCTCCATGGCACGCAGGTGCCTCACAGGCGTGGATTGCCTCCACGGCGCGTAAACCTGCTGGTAAGGGTCGACGCCGCAACCGGCTGGAAAACCCAGCATTAACAGCATTTTCAGCGCGAGGAGCCTAACATGGTTCATGTTCCGCCCGCGCGCCTCAACCCTCCCGGAAACGTCAAGCCGGATCAACTGCTCCTGCCTCGTGGCCCTCGTGTCGCTGGGGGCGACCCTGCTTGCCATTGGAGAAGCCTTGGCAAGTGAACGCATCGAGGTCGCGCAGCGCTTTCTGCAGAACAACCAACCCCGCGTCGTGGCTGTCGAAGGCTGGCAGCTGCGACCGCTGGCCGAGCTGCGCGTCGGCTATACAGACAATGTCGAGTGGCGGTCCGAGCAGAAGACGGCAACGCCCGAGGCGACCCTGCGCGGCAGCATCGATGCGACGCGAGAGGCCGGACCGCACCTCGCCCAAATCCGTGGCTCGCACGCGACGACCCTCTACGGCGAAGGCTCGACACGCACGGCAAGCAATACCAGCCTTGGCGCTGCGATCACGATGCGTCCCAGCCTTCATCTGCAGCTGCGGGCCTCGATCGGTTATGACGCCGTGCGGGAGCCCAGCGCCTCGAACGGCATCGAGGACGAAACGGGATTTGCGACCTATGCACGCTTCTCCGCGTATCAGCGCCTGCCCATCGGCCTGAGCCTCGTCTACGACCTTGGGCGTTATCGCCTGGAGGTCGACGCCGAGAGCGGCAGCGTATACTATGATGATCAGGTGACTGTGACCGGTGACGAGATCCCGCAGGATTTCCGCTCGGGCTGGGAGCATGATGTGCGCGCGCGTGCGACATGGTCCATCCATCCTTCGCTGGAGGCCTTTGTCGAGAGCGCCATCGGATTCGACCGGTACCTCAACGACACCGCTGATACGGATCGCTTCAGCATCGCTGCCGGTGGGCGGTTTGATCCGCATCCGTTGCTGCGGGCTTCCGTCCAGGCAGGCTTCGCACAGCAGGCGTTCCGTATTGCTGATCAAGCTTCCGGTGTTGTCGTTGCGGGCGAATTGACGTGGTTCATGAGCCCGCTTGTCACCATCGGTCTGGATGCGCGCAGGGACTTCCGGGGCAATGTTACGACGTCAGGCGGCGCCTTCCTGACGGAGCCGGCAACCTCGGACCGCGTCGCATTGACTGCCGATTGGGAACCCGTCCGACAGATGCTGGTCTCGTTCCGATCTGCGTGGGCGCAGGATACGACGCGCTCAGGCAACCGACGTGACACCGGCTACAGCCTCGCTCTGCAGACACGTTATGTGCTGACGGACAGGCTCGAGGCCGTGCTCGAGCTGGAGCACGAGACAGGCCAGTCGAGCGTGATCGGCGACGTCAGCCGCAACCGGATTTCGATCGGCGTCGCTTCGTCTTACTGACCGGACGCCATCATGCGCCGGGCCCGGTGCCTGCTTGCCGCCCAAGACACGTACTCCCGGCTGGAGAGGTACAGAAACTGCGGCGCAAGGATCAGATAGCGCCGCCAGGTCCGCTTGGGTTCCTGCAGCAGGCGATAGAACCATTCAAAGCCTGATCGCTGCATCCAACGTGGTGCCCGCCTGACGGTACCCGCATGGAAATTGAACGCCGCCCCTACGCCGATCAGGATGGCGTTCGGCAACAGGGCTGCATTGGCCTTCATCCAATATTCCTGCTTGGGAGAGCCCAAGCCGACCCAGACGATATCCGGAACGGCGGCTGCAATCCGTGCGACTGCCTCGGGATCAGGCTCGGTTGTGACAGGCTTGAAAGGCGGGCTTTCCATGCCGACGATATTGAGGCCCGGGAATTTCTGCTCCAGCGCAGGCCTCAGCTTTGCGAGGGATTCCTCTGTGCCGCCGAAGAAATAGTGCCGGTGCCCCCGCAAGGCGCCGTGGCGACACAATTCGAGCATCAGGTCAGGTCCGCAGACACGCGCCATGTCATTGCCGTACAGCCGGCCGAACCAGACCAGCGGCATGCCATCAGGCACGACCAGAAACGCCGTCTCATGAATGTCCATGAGGTGCGTGTCCTTCTGCGCCGCCATGACGCCATGTGCGTCGCGGACGCAGATATAGCCGCCGTGCCGACTGGCGATTGCGTCATCGATGGCGTCCACGGCGCGCGGCATATCAAGCACGCTGACCGGCACGCCCAGGATGCGATAGCGCCCCGTGGTCTTTTCGCCTTTGCTCATGCAGCCCCCCGAAAGGCTGCCGGGTTCCGGCAATAGGCGTCGTAGGTCAGGCCGATGCCCTCGCGCAGCCCGATTTTCGGCGCCCACCCCAGAGCCCTGATCCTGTCGGAATTGATCAGCTTGCGCGGCGTCCCATCGGGCTTGCTGGTGTCGTGCACGATCAGGCCTGTGAAGCCGACGACCTCGCACACAAGTTCGGCCAGGGCCCGGATGGAGATGTCAGAACCGAAGCCGATGTTGATGTGCCCCTCGGCGGAATAGCGTTCCAGCAGCGTGATGCACGCATCCGCGCAATCATCGACGTGAAGGAATTCCCGCATGGGCTTGCCGGTTCCCCAGATGACAAGCTCCTTTGCGCCAGACAGCTTCGCATCATGCGCCTTGCGGATCAGTGCCGGCAGGACATGCCCGGCCTTGATATCAAAATTGTCCCCGTAACCGTAGAGGTTCGTCGGCATCCCGGAGATGAAGTCACAGCCATGTTGCTGCCTATAAGCCTGGCACAGCTTGATACCCGCGATCTTCGCGATGGCATACCACTGGTTGGTCGCCTCGAGGGGGCCGCTCAGCAGCGTGTCCTCATCCATGGGCTGTGGTGCATGTTTGGGATAGATGCAACTTGATCCCAGGAAGAGAAGCTTGCGTACCCCGGCGCGATAGGCGCTTTCGATGACGTTCGCCTCTATCATCAGGTTGTCGTGCAGGAACTCGACTGGATAGGTGGCGTTCGCCAGAATGCCACCCACACGCGCAGCTGCAAGGACTACCACATCGGGCCTTTGTGCCAACATCCAGGCGCGCGTCCGGGCCTGGTCGCGAAGATCCACTTCCGACCGGCTCACGGTCAGCACGTCGCAGCGCTGTGCGGAGAGCCTTCGCACGATGGCAGATCCGACCATGCCCGCATGACCCGCAACGAAGATGCGGCGCCCCTCCAGGGAAAAGATCGCCTCACTGGTCATGATGCGCGGCCTCCTTGCTGAACGCGGCAAGGTCAGCCCTGACCATCTCAGAGACAAGCGCTGGAAAGGGCGTCACGTGCCGCCACCCGAGCTGCCTGTGCGCCTTGGTGGGGTCGCCCAGCAAAAGGTCAACTTCCGTCGGCCGGAAATAGCGTGGATCGATTTCCACCAGAACGCGACCCGTCTTCCGGTCAATCCCTACCTCTTCCCGTCCGCGTCCCTTCCATTCGATCCCGACGCCGGCCTCCCGGAAGGCGAGCTCAACGAACTCGCGCACGGCATGGGTCTCGCCTGTCGCCAGCACGTAATCGTCGGCTGTATCCTGCTGCAGCATCATCCACATGCCTTCGATGTAGTCGCGCGCATGACCCCAGTCGCGCTTCGCATCGAGGTTGCCGAGATAAAGCTTGTCCTGCGCACCATTGACGATGGCTGCG